>VGYL01000020.1 GCA_016872975.1 Planctomycetota bacterium | reverse complement strand
GTCCAGGGCCTTGGCCAGGTTCATGCCGCTGCGCATCGCGCGGATATCGGCCTTCTGGATCGTGGGGCCGTCGGCAATCGGGTCGGAGAAGGGGATACCCAGCTCCAGGATGTCCGCGCCCGCGTCGATGGCGGCCTTCACGATCGCCAGGCTCATCTCGAAATCCGGATCGCCGATGACGAAGAAGGGGATCAGGGCGGCGCGGTTCTGCTGCTTCAGTTCGGCGAAGACTTGCTGATAGCTTTTCATGACGGATACCCCGAAGAAAGTAAAAGGGAAAAAGTCAAAAGGCAAAAGCATTGCTCTTTCTTACTTCTTCCTTTTCACTTTTCCCTTTCTACTTTCTACTTCTCCTCTGGCTCTTTCCACGATGCCGACGTCTTTGTCGCCCCGGCCGGAGAGGTTGGCCACGGCGATCGTTCCGGGGGTGAGTTTGCCTTTCTGGTTGACGAGGTAGGCCAGGGCGTGGGTACTCTCCAGGGCCGGGAGGATGCCCTCCAGCTTGGTCAGGAGCTCGAACGTGTCGAGCACGTCGTCGTCCACCGCCGCCACGTATTCGGCCCGGCCGGTGTCCTTGAGATGGCAATGCTCCGGCCCGACCGCCGCGTAATCCAGACCGGCGCTGATCGACTCGGTGTCGAGGACCTGGCCGTTCTCGTCCTGGAGAAGGTACGCCTTGGCGCCGTGGAGGATGCCGACCTTGCCCGCGGACAGGCTGGCGGCGTGCTTGCCGGTGGCGAGGCCCCGGCCGCCAGCCTCGACGCCGACGAGCCGGACCGTCTTGTCGGCGAGAAAGCCCGCGAACATGCCGATCGCGTTGCTGCCGCCCCCGACGCAGGCCACGACGAGATCGGGCAGTCGGCCGACTTGGTCGAGACACTGCTGCCGGGCTTCGATGCCGATGCAGCTTTGGAAGTGCCGCACGATCGTCGGATAGGGGTGCGGGCCGGCCGCGGAGCCGAACAGGTAGAACGTGTCCGTCACGTTGGCGGTCCAGTAGCGCAGGGCATCGTTGATCGCGTCCTTGAGCGTCCCGGTCCCGCCTTCCACCGGCACCACTTCGGCGCCGCAGAGCTTCATCTTGTGGACGTTGACGCTCTGGCGCTCGATGTCGGTGACGCCCATGAAGATCTTGGTCTCCATGCCGAACAGGGCCCCGACCATGGCGGTGGCCAGGCCGTGCTGACCCGCGCCGGTCTCCGCAATGAGCTTGGTCTTGCCCATGTATTTGGCCAAGAGGGCCTGGCCCAGGCCGTTGTTGATCTTGTGAGCGCCGCCGTGCAGGAGGTCCTCGCGCTTGAGGTAGACCGAAAAACCCACGTGCTCGCTGAACCGTTTCGCATGGTACAGGGGGCTCGGCCGGCCGGCGTAGTACTGGTACAACTGCGCCAGCTCCGCCACGAAGCCCTTGTCCTGGTGGAAGCGGTAGAACGCCTCCTCCAATTCCTCCAGCGCCGGGATCAGCACCTCCGGCACGTAATAGCCGCCGTATTCACCAAATCTGCCATCATATTTCATCGGTTGGTATCCAATGGGGTCAAGGTTTGATGTTTGACGGTTGATGGCTGATTGAGGAAGGGGACGACAAAGATCTAACTCAACAATCCAACATCAACCATCAACAATTCGCTCATGCCCGCAAATGCCTGATATTCTCGAACAGGGCCTTCATCTTCTTATGGTCTTTCCTGCCCGGTTTGGCTTCGACGCCGCTGCAGACGTCGATGCCGTAGACACCCAGCTCGACGGCCCTGGCGGCGTTGCCCGGGTTGATCCCGCCGGCCAGGAAGATCCGTTTGCCGATGTGGCCGATGATGTTCCAGTCGAAGGTCAAGCCTGTCCCGCCGTAGCGCCTGGGGTCGAAGGCGTCCAGGAGAATCGCGTCCGTCGAGAAGCTGTTCACCTGCTCGAGATCGTCGGCGTCCTTGACCCGCAGGGCCTTCATCGTCTTGGCGCTGTCGTAAGCCAGCCAGCGGCAGAACTCGAGGTCCTCATCGCCGTGCAGTTGCACCCAGTCCAACTGGCACAGGGCGACGATTGCCCGAATCTCGTCGAGCGAGCTGTTGACGAACACGCCGGACACGTCGATGAAGGCCGGCAGTCTCCGGATGATGGCCGCGGCGTCCGCCGGCTTGATGTAGCGCGGGCTCTTCGGGTAGAAGTTGAACCCGAGCAGGTCCGCCCCCATCTCCAGCGCGGCCGCCGCATCGTCGTAGTTCGTTATCCCACAGATCTTGACCTTGGTGATCATCATAGATTCATCTCGAACGGCAAGGGAGGTCAGGCTTGATTCGAGACCTCGACCAGTTTCTCCAGACACTGTAACGCCTTTCCATCATCAATTGAAGCCTGTGCCAGCGGGATCGCCCGCTCGAAGCTGTCCGCCAACTCCGCCACGACGAGTGCGGCGGCGGCATTGAGGACCACGATGTCGCGTCTTGGCCCGCGGTCTTTGCCCGCCAGGATGTCACGGATCACCGCGGCGTTGGCAATGGCGTCGCCGCTGCCCAGAACGTCGATCGAGGCGTTGGCGATGCCGTAGTCGGCCGGGTCCAATTCGAAGGACCGAATCCAGCCGTCGCGCAGCTCGACGATCCGGGTCTTGCCCAGCAGGCTGATCTCGTCCATGCCCTGGCCGTGGACGACGAACGCCCGTTTGGCCCCGAGCATCTTGAGACTTTCGGCGATCCGGTCCAGCAACTCGGCGTCGGCGACGCCCATGACCTGGGCCCGGACGCCGGCAGGGTTGGCCAGCGGGCCGAGGATATTGAACGCGGTGCGGAAGTCCAGGCTCTTGCGGATCGGCTGGACGAAGCGCATCGCCGGGTGGAACTTCGGGGCGAACATGAAGCCGATATGGGCTTCGCGGAGGCACGTGGCGACGACCTGGGGCCCGGGATCGATCTTGACGCCCAACTCGTCGAGGACATCGGCCGACCCGCATCGGCTCGTGATGCCGCGGTTGCCGTGCTTGGCGACGTAGGCCCCGGCGCCCGCCGCGACCAGGGCCGCGGTGGTGGAGATGTTGAACGTCTTGACGAAGGCGCCGCCGGTGCCGCAGGTGTCGATCAGGTGCGGCAGATCGACCGCCACGCGCACCGCGTGATCCCGCAGCGACCGGGCCAGCCCCGCGATTTCGCCCGACGTGGCCCTCTTCATCCGCATGATGGCCAGGAAGGCCGCGACCTGGACCTCGGAGACCTGGCCTTCGAAGATCGTGTCCTGCAGCGCTTTGGCCTGTTCGAACGTCAGGTCTTTCCCGTTGAGAATGACCTCGAGGTACTGCGTGATGCTTGCCATGATTTAGCTCTCCACTACCAGTTTTCGATTCGCGGCGATTTGTAGAACGTTTTGGATGATCTTGCCGCCCGCGGGCGTCAGGATGCTCTCGGGATGGAACTGCACGCCGAAGATCGGCAAGGTCTTGTGCTCGACGGCCATGACAATACCCTCGAAGTCGCCTGTCTTTTCCAGGCAGTCCGGCAAGGTCTGGGCCGTCAGGCTGTGGTACCGACCCGCCTGCAGGGGGTTCTCCACGCCCTGGAAGAGCCCCCGCTCGTTATGGCCGATCCGCGAGGGCTTGCCGTGCATGGGCTCCGGGGCGTGACCGATCCGGCCGCCGAAGTACTGCACGATGGTCTGATGGCCGAGACACACGCCGAAGATGGGCAGCCTGTCCTTGAAGTAGTCCACCGCGGCCAGCGACACGCCGGCGGTGTCCGGATTGCCCGGCCCCGGCGAGATCACCAGCAGATCGGGGTCAAACTCAGCCGCCACCGCCTTCAGATCCTCAAGACTCGTATCGGCCCGGTACACCTTCGTCCGGCACTGCCGCTTGGCGAAATCATCGACGAGGTTATAGGTGAACGAGTCGAAGTTGTCGATAAACAGAACCTTCCTATTCACAATGGCCATCCTAGTTCCTTTCGAGATCCGAATACCCGAGGGGAAATCCGAAATTCGAAGCACGAAACCCGAAACAAATCCAAAATCCAAAGCACCAATGACTGAAACGCTGGCGCCCGTTGGCAGGTCCGTTTTGAATTTTGGATTTTGGACATTGGAATTTGTTTCGGATTTCGGATTTCGAAATTGCTGTTTTTCTTCTACTTGCCTCGAAGCGCCCGCAAACAGGACCTGGCCTTATGCTCGGTCTCTTCGAACTCCATCTTGGGAATGCTGTCATGCACGATGCCGGCGCCGACGCGGATATAGGCGGTGCGGTCGCGCACCTGGAGGCTGCGGATCGTGATGCAACTGTCGAACTGGCCGTCGACCGTCAGGTACATCACGGCCCCGCCGTAGTAGCCGCGCTTGTTCTTCTCCAACCGACGGATGATCTTCATCGCTTCGATCTTCGGGGCGCCGGTCAGCGTGCCCATGTTCATGGTGGCCAGGTAAGCACTCAAGGCATCGAGGTCAGGCCGCAGGACCCCTTTGACGTTGCTGACCAGGTGCTGCACCGATTCGTACTTCTCGGCCGTCAGCAGCTCGTTGACGACCCGGCTGCCGGGGTTCGCCACCCGGGCGATGTCGTTGCGGGCCAGATCGACGAGCATCATGTGCTCGGCCAGCTCCTTGCGGTCCAGCTTCAGCTCGGCTTCGTAGCGGAAGTCGGTGTCCGCGTCGATCTGGCCGTCGATGCGGCCGCGGGGCTTGGTGCCGGCGATGGGCCGGATCTCGACGTGGCGCGGCCCGGTCCCGCTGACCCGCAGGTTCAGCTCGGGACTGGAGCCCATCAGGATCGTCCGCGGCGTGTTCAGATAGAACATGTACGGCGAGGGATTCAGCTCGCGCAGCCGCTTGTAGACGTCCAGCGGCTCATCGGGACAGGGCTCGGTCAGCGTCCGGCTCAGGACCACCTGGAAGATGTCGCCGTCGAGGATGTGCCGTTTGGCCTGGCCGACCATCTCCTCGTACTCGTTCTGGAAGGTGTCGGTCGAAGCCGCAGGCAGGGGCCCATCGTGTCGGCGGCCCTTGGGCGGATCGAACCGGGCCATATTGAAGTAGTAATCGAAGCTGCTCTGGGCCTCCGCAATCACCGCCTCGCGGTCGCCGTTGGTAATCATGCAGTTGACCACGACGTAGCCCTGGTTCTGCTCGTGGTCCATCAGGAAGATGTTGTCCGCGAAGTAGAGCTCGTAGTCGGGATTGCCCAGGAGGTCCTGCCCGCTGGCCGGGAGCTTCTCGAACTGGTCCACGAAGTCGTAGCTGAGGGCCCCGAGCAGGCCGCAGGTGACGCGGAACGGCTTGCTCGCCAGGCGAAAGGCGAAAGCGACGGCCCGCAGCACATCCATCTGGTTCGTCGTCCGCAGGCGGCTCTGTTCATCGACCGTTTCTTCGCGGCGATGGATACGTCCGGTAATGGCCTCAGCCCCGAACGCGACCGATTCGCAGAACGCGAACCGCTCCGGCCGGGACCCCAGGTAGCCGAGCATCCGTTTGCCGGGCTTGCTCAGGGCCTGGATGGCGAACTCGGCGCCGGTCCCCGTCACGTACAAGGCGGGGCGGGCCGTCCCGAAGCTCAGCGCGCTGGTGCCGGCCAAATACTCGCGGGATTCCAGCAGGCAGCAGTTCTTGGCCCGGCCGTAGTCACTCAGCTTGGCGAAGAAGTCGAGCGGATCGCCAATGTCGATCCGCTTGACAACGGGGACAATCTGCCCGGGCTCGGCATTTTGTATGATCTGGCGGTAGTCTTCCATAGTTCGGCTCTCGACTCAGACTCTCACTCGCACACGGTTACACACGGCCACAAAAAAAGCAGCCTGCCGATTCCGACAGGCTGCTTCATTTTTAAACTCGTTTGTTTCAGCGACTACTCAAGACACGAGGATCGCTCGCCTGCCGGATTTATCCTGCAGGCCACCAATACCCAAAGAAACCGAGGCTGTTGCACTTGCTTTGGACCATAATCTAACTAGTATATCGGCTGCGTAGGGTTGGGTCAAGGGCAAAATTGGCGATCTTCACAAAAATCACGGCTGCAGTAGGCGAAATTGTACTTTACAGAAAACCATGATATTTGTAAAGTATACTTTCATGAAGAGTAGACCTTTCTGGATATCTCGGATTCAGCGGGCGTGGGAGAAACGATCCATTGTCTGGCTTCAGGGCGTGCGCCGGGTGGGCAAAACGACCTTGGTGGAGATGCTGCCGGACATCCTGTATCTGAATTGCGATCTGCCTTCCACGAGTCGGCGTTTGGAGGACCCGGAATTGTTCTTCCGCACGCTCGCTCCGGGCGCCACGGTGGTCCTGGACGAGGTGCATCGTCTGGCCGACCCCAGCCGGATTCTGAAGATCGCGGCGGATGCTTTCCGTCACCTTCGGATCGCGGCCACGGGCTCTTCCACGTTGGCGGCCACCGGCAAGTTCCGCGACGCGCTGACGGGCCGCAAAGCGGTCGTATCGCTGCTGCCCGTGCTGTGGACGGAATGCCAGAGCACGTTCGCGGTCCCGGATTTGGACCGGCGGCTCCTGCATGGCGGCCTGCCCGAAGCGCTGCTGGCGCCGGCCAAAGACGACGAGTTCTTCTCCGGGTGGCTCGATAGTTTCTATGCGCGCGACATTCAGGAACTCTTCAGTATCCGTCAGCGCGCGGGCTTCCTCAACCTCCTTCGCCTTGCCCTCCGTCAGAGTGGGGGCCTGATGGACTACTCGGCCTTGTCCCGGGAGTGCGACCTGAGTCGTCCTACCGTCAAGGCGCACCTCGAAGTGATGACCGTGGCGTGTGCCCTGCACCCCGTGCCGCCGTTTCACGGCGGCAGCCGACGGGAGATTCTGCGCCGTCCGCGCGTCTACGGCTTCGACACCGGTTTCGTCAGCTTCGTGCGCGGATGGACACAGATCCGCGCGGAGGATCGCGGACCCCTGTGGGAACACCTGGTTCTCGATGTGCTCCGTACCGCCACCGGTGGCCGGGGACTCCACTACTGGCGGGACACCGCGGGCCACGAGGTGGACTTCGTGGTGACGCGGGGCCGGGCGGTGCATGCCGTAGAGTGCAAGATCGACCCGGATCGGCTCGACCCCAAGTCGTTGCGTGTTTTTCGTGGAGCCTATCCCGAGGGCCGCAATTACGTCGTTTGTCCCGGTGTTGAAGAGGCCTATGACAGTCGTTATGGCGACTTGATTCTCCGTGTGGCCGGTTGCCGACACCTCCTCGATGAATTTGAGAAACCGGCGGGGTCAACTCTTGACACTTGACAAGCGCGTCAGGCGTCAAGAGTTGACCCCCTGGGGTGCTACGGAACGCCTCACCACTGGGCCTCCTCAAAGGGATGAGCCGGACCGGCGGGCAGGGGTTTGGGTCGTGACTTGAGAATCGCCTTGGCGATGGCGATGTCGCTGGGCCGGGTGATCTTGATGTTCGAGGCATCGGACTCGACGATGGCGACCTTGTGTCCCAGGGCCTCCACCAAGTAGGCGTCGTCGGTGACGGCGGCCTTGCCCAACTTGTCGAGGTTCGCGTAGGCCCGGCGCAGCAGGGACGTCTCGAACACCTGCGGCGTCTGCGCCTCGAACAGGTCGCTGCGGTCCACGGTGCGGACGATTGTGCCTTTCTTGACCTGCTTGATCGTGGCAGTGACAGGCGCCGCCGGGATCGCGGCCCCGGTCGCGGCGGCCTTGGCCATCGTATCTGTCACGAGTTGTTCGCCGGCGCAGCACCGGCACGCATCGTGCACGGCCACCAGCTCGATCTCCTCCTTGAGCAACTCCAGACCTTTGCGGATCGTGTCGCAGCGTTCCTGGCCGCCCAGGAAGACCTTCACGTGGAAGAACGACAGTTTGGCGCCCCACTGGAGCTTGACGCTCTCCTGGTCCTCCGGGGAAATCCCGAGGAGAATCTGCTTGACCTCGTCGCGGTTGGAGAACAGCTCGATGCTCCGCAGGAACACCGGCCGGCCCGCGACCTCCACGAACTGCTTCTTCCGCTTGCCGCCGAACCGGGTCCCCGGCCCCGCCGCACAAATGATCGCCGCCACTTTCTTGGACACGTGTCTCTCCTTAGTACTCGATTCCTCGTCTTGCCGGCATACCCCGATCCAAGGGATGCTTGATCTTCTTCATCTCGGTCACGAGGTCCGCCAACTCGATCAGTTCCGGCGTCGCGCCCCGGCCGGTCAGGACGATCTCGACCGCCGGGTCCCGCTGCTCGATCAGCCGCCGGATATCCTCCAACTCGGCCAGACCCTCCGCCAGGCAAAAGACGATCTCATCGAGCACCAGTACGTCATAGAACCGCTTCTGTGCGGTCTCGAGCAGTCGCGCCAGCACGTCGCGGACCGCGGCCCTGACCGTGGCAACCGCCTGCGGATCGCCCGGCGAACGGGCCAGATCCCACGGCTCCTCCATCGCCTCGACCCGGATGCGCACCGCTCCCAGCGCCAGGGCAAACCGCTCGCCCAGTTCCAGGGAAGGGGGTTTGAGGAACTGATAGATCAGCACCTTGTTCCCCTGGCCCGCCGCCCGCAGCGCCAGGCCGAAGGCCGCCGTCGTCTTGCCCTTGCCGTCACCCGTATAAATTTGGACCAATCCTTGCGCCAGCATCCTCCCATGATAAGCCGAAGTCCCCCCGCGCCAAAAGCAGAAACTCGCCGGGAATCGCACGCCCCGGGTCGTTCCCGATCCGCCCGCGGCCACGGAGCGAGGTTCTGCTTTTCCCTCTTGCGGCCTCTGGGGGGCCTCGCTTACGATGCCGATAGACGTACTTCGCGACGGTGGCAACGTTAGAAGGGTGCAACGATGGCGTCGGACAAACTGCGAATCTACGGCGGGGTGGAGCTTCGTGACCCCCGGCTGCTTATGGGCTTAACGGGTTGGATGGATGGCGGCGAGGTCTCGACCGGCACGATCAAGGTGCTCGCCGACAAGCTCCACGCCCGGCGGATCGCCGAAATCGATCCGGAGGGTTTCTATATCTACAACTCGCCCGGGGCGATGGAAGTGGCGGCCCTGTTTCGGCCGCACTGCCGGATTCGCAAGGGCATTGTCCGCGAGTTCGAATTCCCCGACAACGCCTTCTTCGCCAGCGAAAAGGACGATGTGATCCTCTTTTCCGGCAAGGAGCCGAATTTGAGCTGGGTGGACTACGCCGACTGCATCTTCGCGCTGTGCGGGCAACTCCACGTCAAGTCGGCCTATTTCATCGGCTCCGTGGCGGGCCTGGTGCCGCATACGCGCGACCCCACGTTGTTCTGCTCGGTTTCCGACGCCCAGATGAAGCCGCGCTTCGAGGGCTACGGCATGAAGTTCAGCGACTACCAGGGCCCCGCCAGCATCATCACCTATTTGACGACCAGGGCCACGGAGCACGACGTCGAGATGGCGAGCATCGTGGCGACCATCCCGGCCTACGTGCAGGGCGCCAATCCCAAGTGCATCGTCGCCGCCACCCGCCGGATGGCCGGCGTCCTGGGCGTCCACGTCGATCTGGACGACCTGCAGACCGCCGCCGACGAGTTCGAGAAGAAACTGTCCGAGATCGTGCAGGAGCAGCCGGAGCTGGCGGAGAACATCCAGAAACTCGAGCAGGACTACGACAACGAGGTCTTCAGCGAGATGGGCGACCTGAAGAACTGGCTGCACCAGAAGGGTATCCGGCTCGATTGACCCGCGGGGAACTCCCGCCTTCCGCCGGAGCCCGCCGCGGGCACTCCGGGCGACGTGACTGCGGAGAATGAACTGAACCAAGCCCGGTTTTGGCACCCGGTGCCCGGGAGAGAACCCAAGAGAAACTCGCCTTCTGCCCCGTTCTCCCCCGCGAAAGCCGCCCTCCCCAAAATCCACTCTTGCCGAAGATGTTCGTCAAGACCCAGAAGACGCGCCGTGCTCCGATCGTGTCATCGCTCGCGGTATTTCCATTCGAAGTTGCAGACGTCGTCGGCAGTGCCGTAGAGGCCGTCGCTCCCGGCACTGATCAGGATGAAGGAGTCCCGACGATGCGGCTCGGACTTCGAGGGGCTCTTGCGATTCAGCGTATTCAGATAGAAACGCTTCGGATCGGCCAGCGGGTGCCTCACGCCGGGCTGGCCGGGCACACCCAACAAGACGAGGGTGTGATTGTCCTGGTAGTGATAGATGTTCTGCGGATTGTCGGGATTGCCGACATCATGCAGCGTGCCCGAGGGATGGGCGCGATAGTAGAGAATCGGCATGCCCGGCTTCTCGCCGCTGGGTCTCACACGCGGGTAAACATCGCACAAGACAAACGTATTCTCCGCAAATGGCCCTGTGTTGCCTGCGCCATAGATGTGGCTCAGACGCCAGGCATTGGCGTTCTCCGCCTGCAGGAACGGCCCCTGTCTGTCTCTCCGGCTGCTCTCGCGAAGAGCGACAGGCAAGGCATCCATATCGGCGGGATACAACGGTACTTCTTCGACACCCAATCCATCTCGCCGAAAGATCGATTTCGTATGGAACCCGAACAAGTCCTGCCCCATCGTTGCTTCCGCCAGCTTCATCGCGCCGCAATACGCCTGACCCGCCGGGTCATTGGCCTCGGAGGGAGGATAGCCTTCGAACTCATTCGCGAAGAGCTCGCAAACCGCGTTTAGCGCATTGAATTGAGCCTTCTGATAGACATTCGGCTGAGGCCTGCGCACACGTGGCTTGGTCGCAAGGAAGAGAAAACCATAGAACGCCAACCCCACCGCGAGTACGATCCATGTCTTCGCATCCAGCTTGCCTTGCTGAGTACGTCGCATGCCGATCTCCCTTCCGCAGATGTCTCTTATCCTTGAACGATCTCCAATTTCTCCGGGCGGAGGCGTTCGAGCTCGGGCAATTGCTTTTGGCCCATCCGCACGTCCAGAATGACGATGCTATCGGTGTACTGCGTGTTGAGGACCTCGCCGTGGGCGCGGAGGAAGCTTTGCACTTTGCCGTCGGAGAGGCTGTTGGTGACCCGCACCACGATCTCCCGGCCCTTGTAGTGGGCAATGACCTTGCGACAGAGCTCATCCAATCCCAGGCCGGTCTTGGCCGAGACGGTCACCGCCTCCGGATGCAGGGTCTGGAGCATCTCCAGCGGGCCCACCTCCTTGATGGCATCGGCCTTGTTGAACACCTCCAGCACGGGTTTGCCGCCGCAGCCGATCTCCGCCAAGACTTCGTTGACCGACTCGATCTGGCCCACCACTTCGGGACTGGCCACGTCGATCACGTGCAGCAGCAGATCGGCGTTGACCGCCTCTTCCAGCGTGGCCTTGAACGACTCCACCAGTTGGTGCGGCAGGTTCCGCACGAACCCGACCGTATCGCTCAACAGGATCTCCACGCCGCGAGCGGGCATCCATTTTCGCGTCCGCGTATCGAGCGTGGCGAAGAGCCGGTCCTCCGCCAATACCCCCGCGTCGGTCAGGGCATTCAGGAGCGTGCTCTTGCCGGCGTTCGTATAGCCGACGATACAAATCTGGAAGAAGTCCTTGCGGCCCTTGATCTCGCGGAGCTTGCGCAGGTCGATTCCCGCCAGCTCGCGCCGCAGCTCGCCGATGCGCTTGCTGACCAAACGCCGGTCGATTTCCAACTGCTGCTCGCCGGGCCCGCGGGTGCCGATGGCGCCCACGGCCCCCGCCGAAGGCCCGCCGCCGGCGCCGGTCACCGTGTCCAGGTGCGACCACATCCGCGTCAGGCGGGGATAGGTATACTCCAACTGGGCCAGCTCGACCTGGAGTTTCGCCTGCTTGGTCTGCGCGCGGGTGGCAAAAATGTCGAGGATCAACTCGCTGCGGTCCAGCACCTTGACCGCGACAACCTTCTCCAATTCGCGGATCTGGGCCGGCGACAGGTCGTTGTCGAAGATGATCACGTCGGCCTTGAAACGTTTGACCCGGTCGGCCAGTTGGAGGGTCTTGCCCGTGCCGATGTACGTGGCGGGATGGACGGCTCGAAGCCGTTGCTGGAACCGGTCCACGACCGCCGCACCGGCGCTCTCGGCCAGCGCGGTCAACTCCGCCAGGTTATCCCAACCACTCGAGCCTCGCACGACCGCGCCCACCAGAATGGCGCGTTCTTTCCTGACTGTCAGCGTCTGCCGTGATTTCTCCAAGGAGAAATAAACCTCCTGATCTCAAGTCAAGGGTAAGTCGGTTGCGCGGCTCGTTTCGTCGAACGGCTGCGTAGAGCGTGTCTTGCGCCGCCGGACGTCCGACGCAACCGATACGAGCTGCGCAACCGCAACCGATCTACCGTATTTCATGTTACCCACATTCTCGGCCCTTTTCAAGCCCCGCCAGGCGGTTTTCGGCCTCTGGGTTCTTTCAGGGGCGGGCCCAAGCCCTTCCGAACTTGCGTCCGATTATTTTGGGCTTGAAAGCGGGCGGTGAGTATGTTAACTTATCTGTTTCGCGCTACTCAACGATATATACGTGTGGTCGCAGCGTTTGTTTACGATTCGAAACCGAACTTGGAATTAAGGAGTCCAGAGTGCTAAAGGTGAAGATGCGGTCAGGCGAGTCCGTGCAGCAGATGATTCGGCGGTTCAAGAAATTGTGCGAGAAAGAGGGCTTGATCCGCGACATGAAGCGAAGCGCCTACTACGAGAAGCCTTCGGAGCGGGAACGAAGACGCATGCGGAAAGCCCAGCGCGTCATACGCCACTAAGCGAACGGACCAACCCGATCGCTGAACTTAACGCGAGCGCAGACAAGGACTTGTCTCGCTGGCGCAGTTCTTTCCTTCTGCATCCCACAGATCCCAACGCGGTATCCGGCTGATGATCGGCCGCAAGGGCCGATAACCTGGAAAGCGGTGGCATTTTGCGCAGCATCAGCCCGGCAAGCCCCACGCCGCGCCAGGAATACCCCCTCCTCGCTCCCATGAGATACTGCCGGCTCAAGTCCTCCGGACTTGGGAAAGGCCGGCCCGGCGTTTGTAGTGTGCTCGTAAGAGCATAGGATGGCGTCTGACGACGCCACTACAAACCAAGCCTTGCGGCCTCCCCAAACGGATCATTCCGCGCATGGAGGCCCCTGCCACCCGGACGTTTCGTCTTGGCCTTTGAGCGGATCGTGAAAATTTTTTCTTTTTCCCGTTGACACCTTGTACAAGTGTACGATATAGTCCTTTTACAGATGTACAAGGAGACAGATCATGACTGAACGCCCGTTACGCAACATCAGCCCGGCGGAGACCGAAATCCTGCGGCTCGTCTGGCAACTGCGCGAGGCGACGGTGCAGCAAGTGTGTGACAACCTGCCCGCCGGGAGGGGCATCGCCTACGCCACGGTCCAGACCCTGCTGCGTCGGCTGGAGAAGAAAGGCTATCTGAACCACCGCCTGGAGGGCAAGGCCCACGTCTTCTATTCGGCCGCCAAGCGCGAGGACGTCATCACCCGCTCGGTAAACGATTTCCTCGGCCGCCTCTTCGGCGGCGACCCGATCCCCCTGATGCACTACCTGGCGGAACATGGCAAGATCACCGCCGAGGACATCGAAGCCCTGAAGCGCTTGATCGAGAAGGAATGACCAACCCATCTTTTTGAGGGCATGTCTATGGAGGCCGTGCTAACGCGTGTCGCAGACTACCTGTGGAGGCAAAGCTGGCAGATCGCACTGCTGGTCGTCATCGTGGGCTTGGCGTCGTGGGCGCTGCGCCATCGCAGCGCCCACGGGCGCTACCTGCTCTGGCTGCTGGTGCTGGCCAAATGCCTCACTCCGCCCGTGGTGGAGGTGCCCCTGCCTGTTCTGCCGGACCAAGCCCGCGTGGCCGTCTCCCCCGCCGCTCCGGCAGTGCCGCTCCCGGAGAGAACGATGGAAGGGGCCGCTCCGGAGAGACCACGCCCGGCAGCGTCTTCTTCCGCCCCCTTCCCTGGAGCCCCGGCCGCGCGCTCTCCGGTCCGCGCGCCCGTGCCTCTTACCACAGCGCAACGGCTGGCGCTCGGCTGGCTCGCCGGCGCTGGGCTGTTCCTATGCACCGCCGGAATCAAGACGACTTGGACCATCCGGTGGCTGCACCGGGAACGCCGTACCCCGCCCCCGCAGGCACAGACCTCCCTCGAAAAGATCTTCCGGTCGCTCGCTGTCAAGCGTCCCCCGCGCGTATGGCTCATCCCCGGCGTGGGCCAGCCCTTCGTCTGGGGCCTCTTGCGCGGCGCGATCTATCTGCCCGTGCGTTTCGCCCAGACCGGCGACGAGGAGCACCGCAAGGACATTCTGGCCCACGAAATCAGTCATGTCGTGCGTTTCGATGCGGCGGTGAACGTCCTGCAAATCCTCGCCCAGGCCATCTTCTGGTGCCATCCGCTGGTCTGGTGGGCGAATCGCAACATTCGCCGGGAGCGGGAGAAGTGCTGTGACGAAATGGCCATCGCCCGTCCGAACGCCAGCCCCAGGAGCTACAGCACCGCGATCGTCAACACGCTGATCCGAGCCCAGGAATCCACCCGGCCCGTACCGTCGTTGGCCGTCGCCGGCCCCGTCAAGAACCTTGAGGAAAGGATAAGAGCCATGTTGAGACCAGGAAAGCAATTCCATCGCCGGCCCAGCCTGACCATCGTAGCCACGGTTGTCCTGATCGCTCTCTTGGCTGTCCCAACAACCGTGGTACTGAGTGCCAGAGCAGAGGCACCGGCAAAGGGCCAGAATACGCGCAAACCCGCCACGGGTACCGAAATACTGCAGCAACCTCGCTACGCCGCCCGGACCTTCAACTCCAACTTACCGCTTGATGTGTTCGTCCATAATTTGAGGGAGGCGGACGAGCGGAAATTGATCGGTCATACTCCCAGCACGACTCCCATCGAGATTCCTGCCTGTGGGCTCTGGCTGGTGCAACCCACAATGCCTGTGAAGGATTGGGATCTCCTCATCAGAGAAATGGCCCAGAATGGTGTCCCGGGGCTCCGCCTGACGCAAGCCACCGACTCCGATTTGACAGCATTGGCAGGGCTCAAGGGCTTGCAGTTCCTGGATTTGAGTAACAGCTCGGTCACGGATGCCGGCTTGGCACCCATCGCAGGTCTGACGGAATTGTGGGGCTTGTATTTGGTGCAGACCAAGATTACCAATGCCGGTTTGGAGCATCTCAAGGGTCACAGCGGCTTGCAGAAACTCCGGCTGACGGGCACCAAAATCGCGGATGCGGGTTTGATCCACCTTCAGGGTCTGACCCGGCTGCAGGAGCTTTGGCTGGAGGGAACTTCGGTCACTGACGCGGGACTGGTTCACGTGAAGGACTTGTGCACCTTGCAGTCGCTGAATCTGGTCAGCACGCAGATCACGGATGCCGGCTTGGTCCACCTCAAGGGCCTTACCGGACTGCGGATACTGATGTTGGCCAACAACCAGATCACGGATTCCGGGTTGGTCAACCTTGAGGGTATGACCGGACTACAGCTTCTGGGTCTGGCGGCCACTTCGATCACGGACGCCGGCCTGGTTCACCTCAAAGGTCTGGCCGGATTGCGGGACATTCGATTGACCTACACGGCGATCACGGATGCCGGCCTGGCCCATCTGAAGGGTTTGACCGGATTGCAGAGCCTCAGGTTGGCCGGCACGAAGATCACGGATGCCGGCCTGGCCCACCTCGGGGGCCTCACGGGGCTGCAGGAACTCGCGCTGGATAACACTCGAGTCACAGCAGCAGGCCTGGACCGTCTCAAGGACCTGACCGGATCGAAGGGATTGGGGCTTGCCGTGTTGAGTCAGGCCGCCGCCGCCGGCGACATGGACCGCGTCAAATCGCTTATAGCTCAGGGTATCGATCCCACGGAGAAGAACAGTGGCCGCTCGACAGCCTTGCACGAGGCTGCCACCAATGGCCATAGAGATGTGGTGCAATTGTTCCTGGAAAAAGGGGCGGATGTAGATGGGAAGGACGGGAACGGCTATCCGCCATTGTTCTCTGCGATCCGAAAGGCTGACCTCAGCATGATGGGGCTACTCGTCACGAAAGGGGCAAACCTCAATCTGACAGTCGGGAGGAACTACTCGGCACTTGACTTTGCCGTTTGGTATGGGAATCTGGATACCGTGAGATTCCTGGTTGACCATGGAGCCAAGCTCGACGCCAAGGATCAGGACGGCTGGACAGCCTTTCGCCACGCCGCGGCACAAGGAAAGCGGGATCTGGTCGAGTTCTTCATCGGCAAGGGAGTTGATCTTCCTGCGCTCCAGGTGGCCGCGTGCGGGGGCGATTCGGCCCGCGTGAAGGCCCTGGTGGAACAGGGAGCCGCCGTGGACACGAAAGACGAACTCGGCTGGACGTCCCTTCTGTGGGCCATTTGCTTCCGGCAGAACGAAGTTGCCCAGTTCCTCATCACCCACGGCGCCGACGTTCGGGTACAGGCAAACAACATCGACACACCCCTGCTGCTGGCCACCCGGGCGGGCGATCGCGAACTGGTGGACCTGCTGCTCTCCAAAGGGGCGGACCTCACGGCCAAGACCCGATGGGGGGGAACAGCGCTGCATTACGCGGCCCTGACGGACGACCGGAACCTGGCAGAGCTCTTAGTCGCCAAAGGGGCGGATGTGAACACCAAGGACAATTATGGTCGGACGCCACTGGATCTCTCCCTCGAGCGAAACCAGCGGGCTCTCGCGGAAATGCTGGTGGCCAAAGGCGCCGAAGTCTCGACGGTTCCTCTTGCCGCCCAGATAGGAGATTTGACGAAAGTGAAGACGCTCCTCGCACAGGGGGCCGACATCAATGCCCAAGATGGCTCGGGAAGAACCGCGTTGCACTACGCCGCCCAGAATGGCTTCCAGGAGATGGTCGAGGTGCTGCTGGCCAACGGCGCGAAGGTGAACGTCGGCGCGTTCGGGTCGGAGAACAAGACAGCCGCCGACTTTGCCATGGAGAACAACCATAGCGAGATCGTGGAGTTGCTCTTCTCCAAGGGCGCCGACATTTCTGCTCTGCACGTAGCTCTGCAGCGGGAAGATCGGGCCAAAGCCAAGGACCTGATTGAGAATGGCGCTGATGTGAAGAAACGGAGTCCGTGGGGGATGACCGCGCTGCATCTGGCGGTTGGTGCGGGTTTCACGGACGTGGCGGAACTCCTCATCGCCAAAGGCGCGGACGTCAACGCCAGATTGAATTGGACCTGGACACCCCTTCACGATGCCGCCGCAGAAGGTCATAAAGACGTGGTGGAGTTGCTGGTCGCAAAGGGGGCCGACGTCAATATCAAAGACCCTCAGGGCCAGACGCCGCTGGATGTCGCCGTCGCAGAGGGCCACCGCGCCGTCGTGGAAATCCTGGCGGCTAAAAGCCCCCAGGTGGCAACCATCCACGTCGCGGCCGCAATGGGAGACATAGCGAAAGTGAAGGCGCTCCTGGAACAGGGTGCTAATGTCAACGCCAAGGATAGCTCGCGCAGAACCGCATTACAGGTGGCCGCCCGGGGCGGTTCCAAGAAGATCGTCGAACTGCTGCTGGCCAAGGGCGCGGATGGGAAGGCCGTTGACGGGCCCTATGGCAGAACCGCGGCGGAATACGCCCTGGAAGGCAATCATCCCGAGATCGTGGAACTGCTCATCGCGAAGGATGCCGCAGATGTCTCTCCTCTACATTTGGCCGTTCAGAGGCACGATCTGGCCCAAGCAAGAGACCTGCTGGAAAAGGGGGCCGATGTCAACGCACAGACCCAGTACGGAACCGCCCCGCTGCACCTGGCCGCCCGCGCCGGGGTGGCCGAGATCGCGGCACTTCTTCTCGACAAGGGCGCCAATGCCAACGTCAAAGACAAATGGGACTGGACGCCTCTCCACGATGCCGCCGCAGAGGGTCACAAGGACATCGTGGAGTTGTTGATTGTCAAGGGAGCCGAGGTCAATGCGAGAAACCCGGATGGCCGGACACCCCTGTGGTACGCCCAAGAAAAAGCTCACTCGTCGATCGTCGACCTGTTGAAGAAGCACGGAGCGAAGGAGTAGGAGAAAGGGATCAGAGCACGCCGGCGGTTTCGTTGCTCGCTCATAGAGACGCCGCGGAACGATTTCTCGTAGGTCGTGCGGGGACGCAGGACCTTCTTCGGCGAGCGGGGACGCTCGCCCTACGAAGAGACGCGCGTCGCAACCGCGCGGCGATCAGCCCGGCAGAGCGAGGAGCCGCAGGAGGTTGCCGCCCATGATTTGGGCTTTCTCCTGGGGTGTCACTTCGCCGTCAAGGAGGGCGTGGTATTCGGCGACGCAGACGTGCATCAGGGCGAAGGGGGTGTCGCTGCCGAAGCAGACGCGGTTGGCGCCCAGGGTCTTGATGGCGTCGAGGACCGAGGTGTGCTGGACCATGCTGCCGACGAGGTGCAGGTTGGGGCACTCCTGGGCCATTTCGATCATCGCCTTGCTCATGTCGGGAAAGCCGACGCCGCCCATGTGGACGCAGAGGATCTGCGTTTCGGGGAACTGGCGGGCGATTTTGGCGATGCGGAAGGGGTGGGTCCGCTCGTAGGCGTCCACGCCGCAATGGAAGGCCAGGAGCTTGCCGGCCTTGGCGACATCCTCGATCACGGGCAGGGCCAGCTTGGGATCGTCGACGAAGAAGTCGTTCTGGGCGCCGTTGAGCTTGACGCCGTGGAAGCCGTACTGGACGATGCACCTGCGGGCCATCTCCCGGGCCTTCTGTACGCCCAATCGCGGATCGGCCCAGCCAAACCCCAGCAGCCGGCTCGGATGCGTTCGCACCGCCTGGTAGATGTAGGCGTTCGATTCGTCGATCTCCCGCTTGTACGGCGGGGCCAGCCAGACCAGGGCCTTACCCACGCCCGCCCGGTCCATCCGCTTGAGCAACTCGTCCACGGTAATATTGACGCCTTCCTTCAAAGGCGAAATATGGCAATCCGCATCGACGATCATCCCGAAACTCCTTAGTTCTCAACAATCCGAAGCGCCCCGATTTCCAGCAAAGGTTCCAGGAGATTGGCGGCTCCCCCGTGCTCCACGATGCGGCCGTCCACGACTTTGTCGATATTGACCCCTACGATCTGAACCACCTTGCCCGCCGGCTTCATCCCCAGCCACGTGCCCTGGTGCGTGCCGCGGGCCGTGACGCGTGAGACCACCCAATCCCCCTCGGCAATCTGCTGCTCGACCGTCACGCGGAGATCCGGGTACGTCGCGCGAACGCCGAGCACATGGGCCTTGGCCCCCTCCAGACCGGCGGAGCGCCTCACATTGTTGTACTCCTCCACGTAATCCGGCGCGATGAACTCGGCGAGTTTCGCGACGTCCCCAGTGTTGACGACCTCCTCAATGTACCGGCGCACCAGCAGTTTGTTCTCTTCTATGGACATGATGACTGCCAACCTTACCAACCCGGATGGACCACGACACGTGAAATATTTCGTTTCTTCCGGTGACCCGCGTCACGAGATCGATGCATCATGCTGTGCAACAACGGCATCAGTCAAGTCAATCCGCAACCGGGCGGCGCCGGTCTGCTGTACCTCCATAACTTCGGCTTTGGCCCCCCGGTCCCGTGACATGTCCGTCCGGGTCGATCGCTCGTGATTTCGACCCGGGGTATCCTGCGCTTCCTGCCTTAGAATCCGGCAGTCCACCCGGCGCCCGGTCGGATCGTGCCCGTGCGGTTGTGACCCGAGGCATCGTGGGCGATCGTCCCTTCGCCTTCGTCGAAATGCCACAGCCCCACGGTATTCGCATCCGCCACGAACAACCCGACCGGCGGAGTGAAATTCCTGATGTACCGCGCCGTATTGGAGAGGCGCAACTCGTCCACCAGGGTCCCGGAGGGCCGTAGCTGCAGCGCCGCCGCGACCGGCCACGGACTGTAGATCAGGCCGTTTCTGCCACACTCGATGCCGTTCACATAGATCACTCCGGCGTTCGAGCCGGACGGGCCAAGCTGGCAACAGGCCACGTGATACCATTTCGCCTTGCGCAGCTCCGTCCCCAGCGCCACGACCCGTCTGTCTCCTCGCCGCTCCCCCCGCGTGCGGAAGTAGACGTGATTGCTCGCGTCGATTCCGATCCGGTAGCCACCGGCGCTCCAGAGGAATTTGTCGAGGAGCACGCACTCGACGTTCTCCTCTGTCCGATAGACCCACATCTCGATCGTCAGCCCGGCCGGGACGTACAGATCGAGGCCTGCGTCTTTTCCGAAGTCCACGCCGCCGGTTGCCCCGCCAAGGTTGACCGCATACCCCAGGCCGTGCGGCAGGGTGAACGTCGCGGTATCCGAGTATGGACCCTCTTCACCGGATAGGTCCCAGGTCTTCACCTTCCAGTAATACCTGGCCCCCGACCGCAAAGGAGCGACCCCGGGACAGGCGGACGGCGCGTCGGACAGGACCTTGCCCGTATCCCACACGTTCCCTGTGTCATTGTCCAGGCTCGCCGGATTGTCGGCCAGAAGCAATCGATAGGCCGATTGCCTGTCGCCCAAATCAATCTCGGTATCGTTGAATAGCCAAGTCAACGTCACGAACCCATTCGACAGTCTCGTGGGATGCGACTGCCCGTCACAGAGCAAGCGGGTCGGCGGTCCCGGAGGACGGTTGGCAAACAACGTGACGCGGGCGGAGCCTGCGGTCAGACCCGCGGCGACGGCGCTGATCGTCGCAGTGCCCGGCGACGTTCCGGCTTGATACGTCACCATCGCCCGACCACCCGTGGTCGTCACTGTCGTTGGGCTGGTGAGACGGCCCGGTCCGTGCAACAGGAACTCGATGGTTCGGTCCGGCGTCCGGATGTCCAGGTGATTGCTCGCGTCGTGCAACCGGGTCATCACCCTTGTCTCGGCGGTGCCATTGGCACCCAGGACGGTCGATCCCAGCGTCACGTTGATGTGGGTCGGCCGGACTTCCCACCCTGCGATCCGAGCCAGCAGCCACCACATCGCGCTGGCAAGCCGCTTCTGTCCGATTCCGGTTGGATGCGCGCCGTCCACGGCGTAGCCTGCATAAAGCCCCTCGGCCCCCACATCGCTGTAGCAGGGGTTCCCCTGAAGATCGTGGCTCTCGATATCGGCCAGATCGAAGAGGACCTTCCCGTTGCGAACACAATACTCCCGAACAAGATGGTTGAACCGTTCCATCACGTCGCCCGCGTCGCCGGTGCTATTGAGGGCCGTAGTCCACCAGACGAAGGTGACGTGCGGATAGTCGGCCGCCAGGGCCTCCATGACCGTCCTGTACTCATCCCACTGCCGCTGCACGTTCGTGGTGGGCTGCCAGTCGATGTAGCAGAACTTCATGAACGCCACATTGACGCGTCCGGCTTGGCCGTAACCGAGGTTCCGGATCATGTGGTCGAACCCGCGCACCTTGCTGCCCTGCCGGGGCCAGTCGGTCCGACTGATATTGACGATGCCCTGATTCGTCTCGAACCAGGCCGCCTCGGCATTCTCCTGCCGCACGATCGAGTAACGCTGCGGGTTCTGGCTCGCAAGCCCGACCCGGGCCGTCATCCCGTTCATGATCGTCCCGCCCACCGAGGCATGACAGAACAGCACCTTCAATCCTCGGGCTCGGTCCAGATACATCTGGGGAATGATCTCGGCCAGCGCGCCGTCAGCATTCACTTCGAGGCACGTGTGGTCTACCACGATGGACCCGCAGGCGGGTCCTGCCAGAAGAAGAACGAGCGTAAGACCCCACGAATGCGTTCTTGGCCTTCTCATTTGCCAACCTCCACAAGCAACAAAATACAAGTGTTTTGCAGGAAGATCGATCACGTCCGCCTATGGCGGGCCGCCTCTACACCACCTGAGCCTGGAAGCCGCAGAGCTGGCAGAAATCCTCCATCTGCTCCTGGTAGTCGCCGTAGAAGAAGATCTGGTGGAAGCCGGGGAAGCTCAGGACTTCCTGGCCGCCGTCGAACTTCACCTTGACGGAGACGACGCAGCCGCCGCTGGGCGGGACTTTCATGTTGTCCACCACCGTGCCGGCGGAGATCAGGACGGTCGAGGGCGTCTGGGCGTCTCCCGGCAGCAGGTCGATATTGGTCACGCGCTGGCCCGGCCGCCAGATCGTCACCGGCACCGCGTCGCGGTTGCCGTGGTGATGCTTGATGTCGAACGGCTCCGGCGGCTTGTTGTAGCCGTGCAGCCGCGTCGGGCAGGAACAGTGGGCGCCGATGATCGTATCATCCGCGGTATCCGCGACCGGGTCCTGCTGGAAGCCGGGCCGGTCGAACAAGTAGTGCGTGATCGCCAGGGAGGCCGCCGCCCCGTAATCCGCTTCGCAGGCGGCCGGGATGCCGTCGTCGTTCATCCGCGACCACGCGATGCAGGGCAGGCTCACGGGGATCTTGCCGAGCGCCCCGAGGCAGTCCATCGTGATGGCATCGCCGCCCTCGCGTTCGAGGATCTTGCCCGCGACGTAGTAGCTCTTGAGCCCGTTGATGACGTCCTGGCGGGTGGCATTGACGCGGCGTCGGGCGCGGTGCATGTATTCATCCGCCATGGCCAGAATCTCTTCGCTGTCCGGCGTGGCGTTGTACTCCTCGATGAACGACGAGGCGGGGATGTGCCGGAGCGTCATGCCCGTATCGGCCAGCGTGGTGTCGTAGCGTTTGTTGCCCTTGATGACGACGCAGCAGGTGCGGCGCAGCTTGGCGGCGGCACAGAGCATCTTCATCCCGTAGGCCGCCTGGGTGAAATCGTCGGTCGAATAGACCACGCAGCCGGGCGTCGCGGCCAGATCGATCGTGTTCGTCGTGAACGAGGACCCCAGCGGCGAAAAGACGATCGACAGAATCTTGCTCTCGGCCACCTTCCGGGCCGTCGGCCAGGCGTGTTCCTGCCGGTCGAGCGTCACAAGGAACAACCCGTCGGCCTTGGCCTCCCGGGCCTGGGCGATCCAGGCCTCGCCCTCGGCCAGGCTGTAAAGGGGCTCCGGCCGCAATTGGAGCTGCGCCCCGAGCTGCGCGGCCGTCTCCGCGATCCTGGCGGTGTACAGCGCGCGAGCGGCTTGGCCGTCGTATACCGCGCCCGGCCACCGCATCCCGTACTCGCCCTTGCGCCGCACGAAGGCCGCCCACAGCACCGGCTGGTACCTGGAGGCCGGCCCACACTGGCGGATCGGCGGCAACCCAACGCGGCTCTGACTCAGGGACGAGCAGCCGGCCAGAAACGACGAGCCCGCCAGGACCGCCGTGGATCCCTTGAGAAACCCGCGCCGGCTGACGCAATCGTGACCGCTACAATGTCCAGGACACCGTCCACTCATGATGACCTCCCACAACCAGAAATACCGTCTTCCACTTTTTCCACGCGTGGGCCCAAGACCCACCGACCCGCACACATCGAGTGCCACCCATCCTACGCGCCAGCACGCTGAAATTCAAGGACCGCCCGGCCCAGGTGGGCGACTGATTTTCGTGGGGCCGGCACACAGCCTTCGGGCTCCAGGCTCCCACATGCCGGTTCGTAGTGTGCTCGTGAGAGCATAACGAGAGACATGCGGTGCCCCTTCTGGCTTCCGTACGTTACCTGGATGCTCTTACGAGCACACTACGAACCAGGACCTTCGGCCTCATTATTGCACACATCTCGGCATGGTAGAACCGGCGGGTGGCATCGCCAAGGCCTCGGGCCTTGACGATGGCTTTCTCGCGTGCGGTCGAGGCATCGTCGAGGGCCTCAACCATCGTCAAAGGCAGAGCCTTTGGCGATGCCACCCTCTGCAACAAGGGAAAGATGTGTACAATAGTGAGGCGTCTCGCCCAGGGCCGTCTGCCCCACAAAACGTGGTCGCACACCGGCCAAGGGAAAGGAGACATTCTGCTTCTTCCTCGCGGCAAGGAAAAGTAGAATGTCCCCTTTTCCGGCCTGATGGGTCTTTGACAAGCACGTTCGGTAACGTGTTTTGCGGGGTGCCTGCCGCCGGCGCTTTCCGGCATTCGGAGTTCCGCCTTCAGGCGGGTCTAAAAAGTCTTCCGGCGCAGCCGGCTCAACTCCAAATGCGCAAGAGAAGAAAGGAAGGCCGGACGGTTTGACACGCCTAATGAGTTTTGACGAACAAGTTCGGCAATCCAGACCGGCCAACGGCCGGTCTTCGCAGGGCGAGCGTGGGCCCCCAAACGCGATGCATCGCGTTTGGGGACCCCGTCCCCGCTCGCCGAAGACGTCGTGCGAGGACGCACGACCTACGAAGAGGGCCCTTGGGGGCCTCTGGTTTAGCCATTACCGAAGTTGTCCGTCAAAGTCCATAAGGTGGAACTCCAAACGAGGCCTTGACGATGCCACCCATCCCTTGTTACCCGAGGAGGTCGATTTGAGCCAAGCCCAATTCCTCCCGGCTCCGCACCAAGCCGGCGACCGGCCCCGCCGGGCGGGACGAACGAGGGCAGGCGGGCCAACGATCCCGGCTACTCGGTCGTGGGATTCAGGACGAGGTACTGGCTGACCCGGCCGTTGGTGACCAGCAGCAGGAGGCGGCGTCCCTCCTGCAGGGCCGCGGCGACCGCTTCTTTGAACTGTTGCTCGCCGCGGACGGGCCGGCGGTTGACTTCCTGGATCACGTATCCCTCGCGGAGGCCCTTGTCGGCGGCCTCGGAGCCGGGCGCCACCTTGGTGATGACCACGCCGGTCGGGTCTTTGAGCCCGGATTTCTCCAGGACCTCGGGTGTCAGGTCCTGGACCGTCAGGCCGAGCGGGCGGGGCAGCTCTTCGAGAGGACGCTTGGGCGCTTCCCCAGGGCGATTGCGCGATACTGGGTAACTTGGCATAATTGGGCAATTACGCTTCCCGCCGCTTG
>VGYL01000019.1 GCA_016872975.1 Planctomycetota bacterium | reverse complement strand
GCCTTCGCCCCCCAGTTCGTATTCATCTCCGCCGGCTTCGACGCCCATGAGAACGACACGCTGGGCGGCATGCGGGTCACCACCGAAGGCTTCGGCAAGCTCACCCGCGTCGTCAAGGGCATCGCCGACGAGTGCTGCACGGGCCGTCTCGTCTCCGTGCTGGAGGGAGGCTACGGCCTCAAAGGGCTGGCCGCGTCGGTGGAGACGCATCTGCGCGTGCTGATGAACTGAGAAACAAGGAAAAAGGAAAAAGTAGAAAGGAAAAAGAGGAGAGAAAGGCAGCGGACGGACCGGATCACTTTTTACTTTTTGCCTTTTTACCTTCTACCTGTCGTATGCTCTTCCAAACGTGGCCATTCTTCGTCTTTTTCGCGGTTGTCTACACCATCTACCTCTTCGTCAAGGGAACGCGGCTGCGACTCCCGTGGCTGCTGGCGGCCTCGTACTTCTTCTACGCGTGGCTCAGTCCGCTCTACCTGATCCCGCTGATCTACGCGACCGTCGTGGACTACTTCATCGCCGGGCGGATCGAGAAACAGGTAGCTCAGCCGCCCTCGGCTGAGGAAGCGGGCCGGCACAGACGGTTGGCGCGCCTGTGGCTGGCCTTGAGCATTGTCAATGATCTGGGTGTTCTGGTCTTTTTCAAATATGCCGGTTTCGTCGCGGAGAACCTCAACCTCTTGTTCTCGTCGCTGCGTATCGCCTACGAGGTCCCGCAGCCCGGTTTTCTCCTGCCGGCGGGCCTGTCTTTCTTCCTCCTGCAATCGATCGGCTACACGATCGACATCTATCGCGGCACCGCCAGGCGGGAGACCAGCCTGCTGGCCTATGCCACCTTCGTGGCGTTCTTCCCGCGCCTGCTGGCCGGACCGATTGAGCGGGCGAGTTCCCTGCTACCGCAATTGCGGACGAGCATGCACATCTCCCCGCGCGATTTCACGGACGGCCTGTCGATCTTCGTCGTCGGCTATTTCAAGAAAGTGGCCCTCGCCGACTACCTGGCGCTGTACGTGACCCGGGTCTACGCCGCACCGGGCGAATTCCAGGCCCCGGCGTTACTGCTGGCGACGTTCCTGTTCGCCTGGCAGATCTACTTCGATTTCAGCGGCTACACGGACATGGCCCGGGGGATCGCGCGGATGATGGGCGTCCGCCTGATGCTGAACTTCGACAACCCCTATCTCGCGACCAGCATGGGCGAGTTCTGGCGCCGTTGGCACATCAGTCTCTCCTCCTGGTTCCGCGATTACGTCTACATCCCGCTCGGCGGCAACCGCCGGGGCAAGTTGGCCACCTATCGCAACCTGTTCGTGACGATGGTGCTTTCGGGCCTCTGGCACGGGGCCGCGTGGACCTTCGTCCTCTGGGGGGCGGTGCACGCCCTCGGCAACGTCGCCACACGGGAGTTGGAAAGGACCTCGTTCTACACGCGCCGGGTGCCGCTCATCGGCCGGCAGTTGTTGGTCTTTGTGTTCGTCACGCTCGCCTGGATCTTTTTCCGGGCCCACAGCATCGGCGACGCCTGGACGATCCTCACGCGGATCTTCACCTCCGGTCTGGCCGATCCGCGGTGCCCGCTGCTGGCCCTGCTCTTGATCGCGGCGGTGTGGTGCTATCAGTACCTGTACGAATCCCGGCTTCGCCGGGTCCTGGAGTTCCGCATGGTACGGATCGCGCTGATGGTCTTCCTGTTGACCTATCTGCTCCTGACCGTCCCGGCGGAAGGACAACCGTTCATTTACATGCAGTTCTGACAGGAAAAATTCGAAATCCGAAGCTGAAGCAAAATCCCAAATTCCAGGCACCAAATCCCAAACAAATGCAGATGTTCAAAGTTCAAAATTCAAAACGGACCCGCCGACCGGCGTCAGCGTTTTGGTCATTGGTATTTTGGGTTTTGGCTTTGTTTGGGATTTGGGATTTGGAGTTTGAGATTTCCGCCCCCGGGTGGCCGGTAGGTTCTTGGAGATAAAGGAAGATGCCCAACGATGACTTCCACTGTTCCCACGCCTTGCGGCTGTCCGGCCGCGACTGGTCCCTCGTGGCGCTGGCGCTGCTGGCGGTGACCGGCCTGGGTCCCATGCTCTGGGAGCGCTTCGAGGCGTTCGAGCCGGACCGCGACTATCGCATGCCGTACGAGCTCAGCAGCGATTACTGGCTGTACGGCCGCTACAGCCGCCGCTTGTGCGGCCAGGACAAGATGCTGGTCGTCGGCGACTCGGTCGTCTGGGGCCATTATGTGCCGCCGGAGCAGACGCTCACGCACTATCTCAACGAGTTCTCCGGCACCGAGCGCTTCGCCAACCTCGGCCTCGACGGCACCCATCCGGCGGCGCTGGAGGGCCTGATGCGGTACTACGGTCCCGCCATGTGCGGCCGGACCATTCTGCTGCACCTGAACCCGCTCTGGATGAGCTCCCCCAAGCACGACCTCAACACCGACAAGGAGTTTCACTTCAACCACCCGGAGCTGGTGTCGCAGTTTACCGTGCCGATCCCGTGCTACAAGGCCTCCTACGTGCAGCGGCTGCGGATCGCCCTGCGGCGCACGGTCCCGTTCTCCAACTGGGTCGCGCACCTGCGGGCCACCTACTACGGCAACACGGACCTCCAGACCTGGACCCTGGAACACCCCTACAATTGCCCGCTGGGCCAACTCAAGCGCGGCCTGCCCCGGTCGGCCGGCATTCCCGAGCCCGTGGGCGCCACCTGGGTCGAGCGGGGGGCCAGGAAGCAGGACCTGTCCTGGGTCGAGCTCGACAGCTCGCTGCAATGGCGGTTCTTCCAGCGGACGATCCGCCTGCTCGAGAAGCAGGCCAATCAGGTCTTCGTTCTCGTCGGCCCGTTCAACGAGCACATGCTCAACGAATCCGATGCGGCGGCCTACCAGGCGCTGAAAGCGCAGCTCGAGGTCTGGTTCCGCCAGAATGGCATTCTGTGTCTGATGCCGGACCCGCTGCCGGCGGAACAGTACGTCGATGCCAGCCACCCTCTCGGGGAAGGCTACGCGCTGCTGGCGAAAGAGATCTTGAAAAACCCGGTGTTCGCGCACCTGAGCCGCCGGTAGGCAGGAGAGAAGCATGAGGTCCGAAACGCGAAAAAGCCCGAGGGGCGAAAATTCCAAATCCCAAATCTCAAATTCCAAACAAATTCAAATGTTCAAAACCCCAAATCTTAAACTTGTCTCCCGACCGGCGGCAGCGTTTCGGTCATTGGGATTTTGGATCTTGAATTTGTTTGGGATTTGGAGCTTGGGATTTGGTGCTTGTGGAATGAGCTTCTTCCTGTCCTCAACCGCCCGTTCGGCCGACCACGCCCAATGGGGCCAGGCCTTCACACGGAACATGGTCTCCGCGGAGACCGGCCTGGTGGACCGCTTCGATCCCGCCACGGGCCACAACGTCAAGTGGGCCGTGCCGCTCGGCAGCCAGACCTGGTCCACGCCGGTCGTGGCCCAGGGCCGGGTGTTCATCGGGACGAACAACGATCCGCCCCGCGACCCGCGCCACAAAGGCGACCGGTCGGTCCTGCTGTGCCTCAGCGAGAAGGACGGCAGCCTGCTGTGGCAACTGGTGGTCCCCAAGCTCGGAGCGGACGTGTACTTGGACTGGCCCCGGGCGGGCATGTGCTCGCCGCCCACCGTCGAGGGCGACCGCGTCTATTTCATCACCAATCGCGGCGAGGCCGTGTGCCTCGACATCGAGGGCCAGGCCAACGGCAGC
Organism: Planctomycetota bacterium; assembly: GCA_016872975.1. Classification (GTDB taxonomy): domain Bacteria; phylum Planctomycetota; class Phycisphaerae; order Sedimentisphaerales; family Anaerobacaceae; genus PLanc-01. The sequence goes on along the minus strand of VGYL01000019.1, from coordinate 21,465 downwards.
GATGGGCCGTACCTGGACGAAGGCCGGCACATGACCGCCAGCGGCCGCACCTCGCTCGTCGCACGCGACACGGTGCTGGTCCCGCGGGATCCCAACGACGACACCCCGCCGCTCGAAGTCACCGCCCTCGACGCCGACATTATCTGGCTGTTCGATATTCCGAAGGAAGCGGGCACCTGGCCGCACGATGGTGCCCACGGCTCGTTCCTGATCGACAGCGACTTCCTGTACGTTAACACCAGCAACGGCGTGGACAACACGCACAGGCGCATCCGCTGCCCCGACGGTCCCAGCCTGATCGTTCTGGACAAGAAGACCGGCAAACTGCTGGCCCGCGACTATGAGGGCATCGGCCCGCGCATCTTCCACTCGACCTGGTCGGCGCCGGCACTGGGCGTCGTCAACGGCCGCAAGCTGATCTTCTTCTGCGGCGGCGACGGCGTGGTCTACGCCTTCGAGCCGTTTCGTCGCGAGGGCCTCGCCAGTGTCGCGGGCGTTCCGCCCGCGCGGGCCGAGGGCCTCCGGCCCTCGACTCGAAGGCGGGACGCCTTCGACACACGCGGGCAGGATGCCCGCGACACGCAAGGGCGGGACGCCCTCGCCACGAAGGAACAAGGGAAAGATGCCCGCGACACGGGAGAAGTCCAGGCACTCAAGCGCGTGTGGCGGTTCGACTGCGACCCGACGGGACCCAAGGAGAACGTCAGTCAATACCTCCGCAACCGCCAGGAGAGCCCCAGCAATATCAAGAGCACACCGGTCTTTCACAACAACCGCCTGTACATCACCGGCGGCGGCGATATCTGGTGGGGCAAGGAGAATGCCTGGCTCAAGTGCCTCGACGCCACGAAGGAAGGTGACATCACCGCCACCGGCCAACTCTGGTCCTGCGATCTGAGGCTGCACACTTGCTCGACGCCCTCGGTCCACGACGGCCTGGTCTACGTCGCCGATTGCGGCCGCCACATCTACTGCATCGACGCCCAGACGGGCGAAATCTGCTGGACGCAGGAGACCAAGGGCGACATCTGGGCCTCGACCCTGGTCGCCGACGGCAAGGTCTACCTCGGCGCCAATCGCGGGGACTTCTGGATCCTGGCCGCCGGCCGCGAGAAGAAAGTCCTGTGCACGGTCCAGCTCGACAGCAACATCTCCAGCACCGCCATCGCCGCCAACGGCGTCGTCTACGTCGCCAGCATGCGCAAGCTCTACGCCCTGCAAAAGTAGTAGCATGGGCGTCTCGCCCATGTTTGCGAGTGATATCCACGGGCAGGATGCCTGTGATACTCACGGCCGGGACGGCCGTGCTACTCATGGACGCTCGTGCCAGAGGCTGCCGGCCTCGATTCCGAGCCTGTTGCCTGTCGCTTCTCGCCCCTTGTTTGGGTGTGGAATCTTTGAGATAATGTGCTGGTGGGGCTCGACGACAAGCTGGTTCGAGGAGTGAAGCCGTGAAGAAGCTGCATATCGACGTGGACACGTCGGTGATCGGCGGCTGCGAGGACATGGAATTCCTCACGGCCAGTCGTGAACTCTGGTCCAAGTTCCTGACGGGCGAGCATGTGTTGATCGTCTCGGTCCTGACCCTGCAGGAGCTTGCCGGTGCGCCGGCGGAGGTTCGCAGGCATCTTGAGGAGGTGCCCGCTGCGCATCAGATCCAGGTCCGAGTCGGCGCGGAGGCGAGGGAGTTGGCCGACGCCTACGTCGCTCATGGCGTGGTGGGACCGGGGTCCATGGCCGACGCGCTGCACGTGGCCCTGGCGACGGTGCACAGTGCGGATGTGCTGGTCAGTTGGAACTTCAAACACATCGTGAATCTTGGTAGAATAAGGTTGTTCAATGCGGTGAACCTGGAACAAGGGTATGGCTTGATTGAGATACGCACACCCAGAGAGGTGTTGTATGAAGAAGACATTTGATGCCGTGGCCTTTATGCGGAAACGCCGCGAAGAGCTCTCGCGGGCCTATGCCGGCCTTACTGCCGAGCAGATTGAGGAGCGAATAGAACAGGCGTTGAAGGACGATCCTTTGTGGAAGAAGCCTCAGGAGGAAAGAAAAGCCGGCGAGAAAAGGACGTGACACTTTCGGTTCTCCCCGGCACCTGGCACCCTCACTCTCTTCCGGAGAGATCTGGTCCGCCTCGACTCCCTGACGCCGATCGTCCGCGGCCCGGGGAAAGACCGTCAACGAAAGTGGGTCTATTTGTTCACTGATTGTCCGTAATCCCGATCGTAACCGGTCCCAGCAGGCCGGACTCGATCAGCGGAGTCTCCTTTGTGAGCTTGCGGATGTTGGTTCTCGTGAGCTGCTTCTCGGGCGGCAGCGACTGGTCGCCGATGATCCGGTTGGGCCAGAAGTTGACGACGTCGATTTCGAGATGATTGCCTGTGAGCTTAACCGCGTCGGTTACATTCACGCGGAAGGGCGGCGCCCAGAGCACGCCAAGGTTCTTGCCATTCAGACGGACCTCCGCCAGTTCTCTGACTTTGCCCAGATCAAGGAGCAAGGGTTTCTGGAAGCCGCGCAGTGATTCAGGCAGATCAAACGATACCTCGTATAGGGCGGTGCCGGAGTAGAACCGGATGCCTTCTTCGGGCCGCTGGGTCCAACTGACCAGTTGGGGGAATTCCACGGCGGCAGGCCCGCCCCAATTCGGATCGAATCGCACCGTCCAGGGACCGCGGATCGAAAAGGCGGGTGAGAGGGTACGAAGGTGGGAGGGTGGGAGTGTCTGATCTTCTTCGGTCTTCGCCCTCTTGCTTTCCCCATGTGCGATGTCGGCGGTCTGGCGGAATACCACGAAGACCGAGCCACAGGGTGCGAACTCCAACGGGATGGTGGTGCGTCCGCTGGTAGTGACGCCGTCAGGCGTTATTTGATATGCCCTGGCGGGCACACTACGAATGCGGCCGGTGATCGCGTCCCACAACTCGGGCGGCTTCCCGGCCACGCGGAAGGTGCAATCCGCCCGTACGGCCTGGTCGGCCCGGTTGGCGATGAAGTAAATGTCCGCCGCGCCGTCGCGACGATGAATGTAATCGAGGATCGTATTGGGATCCTCGCTCGCAAGTTCGAAGTCCGGCGGCACGCCATCGGCGCGCAGCACGTCGCGGGCCGTCTTGCCCCAGAAGACGCGCCCCGTGGCAAGGCCATCGTGGCCTTGCTCTGTCGTGGCGCGGGCATCCTGCCCTTGTTCCTCCGTGGCAAGGGCGTCTCGCCCTTGTCTCTTCGTGGCAAGACCGGGACGGCCTCGCGACGCAAGGGCGGGACGCCCTCGCCACGAAGCTTCGCCCGGGCGATGCTCGGTGACGGTCTTTCCATCACCGTGGCCCCACAATTCGTCCGCCCGGCGGGCCACCTCCTCGTCGCATTGCGGGAAGTCGGTCAGACCGGTCGCGTACTGGGGTTTGGGGCCGATGACGGTTGCGCCCCCGGCGACCAGCTCTTGGAGCTTGCGCAGGACGGGCAGTGAGATGTTCGGTCGGTCCGGCAGGACCAGGACGCGATAATTCATGCCGTCCGGCAGGACGAGCCGGCCGTCGCGAACGCTCATCCGCGTGAGGATGACGTCCTCCGTCACCACGTCATAGTCGTACCCGGGCAGGATGCGGGCCGGGTCGCTCTTTTTGAGCTGGGCAAAGTTGGGGACGTGATCGCCATAGTAGTAGGCGACATCGGCGACGAACAGGCCCTGCTGGAGCAGGAACTGGCAGCGATTGAGGTAGGCGAAGAACGGGGCGGACCGGCTCCACCAGGTGACGTTCGGATTCAGGTGCGTGCCCGCGAAGTACTGCTGGCCGGGCACGCCCATCTCGGCGGGCGAACAGACGAAGGCGTGCCAGACGAGCAGGTTCAACCCCTCGCACAGGGCCTTGTCGAAAGCGGGCTTGAGGTTGTCCCAGAGCGTCTCCTGCCAGTGCGGGCCGATCGTGGTGAAACCCTCCGCCAGGACCAGCTTGCGGCCGTAGGTGTGGGCGGCGGAGGCGGGCTGCTTGACGAAGAACCGGTTCTCGTCGCCGACGCGATGGCGCCAGGACCAGGCCCAGAATTCGCTCATCGGGGCGTCGTTCAGGCCGAGACAACGCTGGGCATCGACCGGCACCGCGTGGGGGCCGCCGGACTCCGGATGAATCAGGAGGCCGTGACGGCGGGCCCCTTCGATGAAGAGCCGGTAATGATTGTCCACCGCCAGATCGCCCATCGTCCGCCGGAAGTCGTTGAGGAAGCGGTTGCTCCCGGGCCGGCTGTCTACAATGCGGCCCGCGATGACCGGCAGGTAGGGCAGCAGGTCGTAGCCGCGGCGCCGGTGGAACTGCTCGCGCAGAGTCGGGGTCCAGTTGGCGACTTCGACCTCCCAACTGTCCGTGTGCAGGTACTTGAGCGTGCGCCCGGCCAGAGGGCCGGCATCGGCGATCAGCGGCTCGACCACGGTGTCCCAGTACCGCCGGAAAGCGCCGGCGTCGAACGGATCGAGTGCGTAGCCCTGCCAGCCGTCGCTGCATGTCGAGACGCGGCAATGGTCGTTGAGCGTGCAGCCGAAGCGAAGGACCTCCCACTCGCCCGGCGGGACCTCCCAGCGCAGGGTGCCGTCCGCGTCCATCTTGCCCGTGAGATCGACCACCTGCCTCGCGTGCGTGTCCTCCTCGCCCGGCTCGGCGGGTAACTCCTGCAGCAGGGGAGATGTGTCCGGCGCGGAGAAGCTCAGCGCCCGGTGCAGGGCCTTTTTGTCCCAGTTGAGAAGAGGGCGCCGGCCGGGCTGGGCGCTGGTGAGGATCTGTCCGTCTTTGCCCAGCAGCTTCGCCTCGGCTACCTGCACGTTGCGCGGGGCCTGCGGGAAGCGCGTATCGAACGCGCTGAAAAAGACAAGCCGGAAACGAGCGGCATGGGTGCTGTCCACCGGCACCGTCAATTCCTGACCATCCCTGGCTGTGAAGGGCTTCACCCGCTGCCACGTCACGCCGTCGCCGAATGACTGCAATTCGCCCGTCCGCGGACCATAGCCCGGCCGGCCGCGCAGGCTGACGCCGGCGACGGTGACCGCCTCGGCGAAATCGAATTGCAGCCACTCGGGCTGCTGCGCCGTGGGGCCTTTGCCTTGTTCCGTGCCCTGCGAGACCCAGAAGGAATCCGTGTTCCCGTCCACGACCAATGCCGCCGGCTGGTCCGCCTGTGCGGAGCTGGCAGTAACCCGTACCCCGGCGTTGTCCAACGGCTTCACCGGATAGGCGATGACCGCCACGTCGCGATAGAACTGCGGCGGATGCCTCGGCTCCGGCAGCTTCAGCGGGTCCGTCGCCGGACCTTTCACGCGGATCTCGGACCATACCAGCTTCTTGGGAGCATCCTGGGCCTGGACCATCGGCCCGCCGAGGTTCCAGCCGCTCTGGATGTTGAGACTCATTTCCAGACCCAGCCGATCCGCCTCACGCAGCGTGTGCTTATACAGCTCGCGCCATTCGGCGCTGAAGAAGTCGGGCCCGTGCGGCACGCGGGCGTTGCCGTCCTGCTCCGCGCCGCCGGCGTCGCAGATCAGCGCCCCGCCGAAACCCTGCGCGGCCATTTCCTCCAGATCCCGCGTGATGGCCGCCTTCGTGACATTGCCGTTGAGCCACCACCAGTACGCCCGCAGCCGCGCCTCCCGCGGAGGATGCGCGAAGCCCGCGGCGAGCGAGTCGGATGTCTTGCCGATAGCAACGCCGTCAGGCGTCGCCGTAGCATGGGCGGGACGCCCATGAGTAACACGGCCGTCCCGGCCGGGAGTGCCACGGGCATCTTGCCCGTGGATGCCGGTGGTCAACATGGGCGGGACGCCCATGCTACGGGAGGCCCTGGCGGGCACTCCACAAAGCAGAGCAAGAACCAGCAGCGGCATAAACCTTGTCCGGATCATTTGAAGTCTCCATGCATGCGTTTGGCCTGGAAGAGCATGCCTACGGGGCGTAAGCATGGCACCCAGTGACCGAGGTTGTTCATCAAGAGTCGTCAAGGTTGTTGCCTTCCTGGAGCCGTCTGCTCATTCGAGCAGAATGTCCAGCTCTGCTACGGAGGCATACGGCTGGCCTCGGACCTCGCGGAGGGCGACCAGCTTGAGGAAACGGACAGTTTGGGGCTTCTCGAAGCGAACGGTCTTCAATGTTGTGTCATTGGGCCAGGTCCCGGCGGCGACGGGCGTGCCCCAGTCCCTCCCGTCCTTGCTCACGAATATCTCGTACTGCGCGATGCGACCGTTCGTCATGTCCTGTCGGGGGAGATACGTCAGGCCCTGCAGGCGGACCGGCTTCTTCAGATCGAGGATCAGCTCGTGCGGCGGCCGGGCCATCGGCTCCCAGTTCGTGTGCCAGATCGTCGCGGGATTGCCGTCGAGGGCCAGGTCCGGACCGTGCGCGGGGTGGTGATTGCTCGCGGCGACCGTCGCGCCGAGCTTCTGCAGCGCCCGTGGCTCCTGCAGGAGGTCGGCCAACTGCTCCGGGGTCATGGTGTACTTGGGTTCGAACAGGGGGCCGGCCATGTAGGTCAGGAGGCTGTGGCGCATCTGCCGGGCGACCGGCCGGCGGTCGAGATCGCTGACCAAATCGCTGCCGCACGCGATGAGTCTGCCGGGGCCGACGCGGGCCTCGAAGACCAGCGCCAGCTTGCGGGCCGTGACCCAGTCGTCGATCACCTGGACCAGCGGCCCGAGATTGCGATGCTCGGTCACCAGGAAGGGGGCGGCATTGTGGATCAGCTCCCACCACTGCCAATTCGAATGGTACTCCGTCGGGAACCGCTCCAGGGCCGGATGGCACGGATCGCACAGGATGCCCAGCGTGTGAGGGGCCTGCCAGTTGGTCCAGACGGTGTTCCAGAAGATGCTCGAAAAACCCATCGTGAGCGGGTGGCGCGGATCGTTCTTAATCGTGTGGGGCGGGGGCACCAACAGGACCTTGCCGCCTGCGCGCAGATGCCCAACGGCGGCCTCGTTCAGTTCCCGCGCGACCAGGATATCGCCGGCCGGCGTGGCGAGGGCGTCCCGCCCTTGTTCTTCCGTGGCGGGGGCATCTTGCCGCTGTTCGGAGGCAAGGCCAGGATGGCCTCGCGACGCAAGGGCGGGACGCCCTCGCCACGATACGCTCCTGGGGAAGACCCAAAGGTCCCAATCGTTCGCCGCCTCCGTGCCGGGGATCGTGACCTCAAGATTCAGCCGCTCGGCCTTCGAGAGATCATCGAGCGCTACGCGGATCTCGCCCAGCGTGGCCAAGCTTCCGGTCTGGACAGTCGTCTTGGGAAGACGGCCTTGGGCAAAGACCCCTTCCGCGCGGCGGAGCGTCCACTTCGGCTCGATATCCGGCAGGTCCGCCGGACCGAATTGGGCCAGCTCGATCCGGGCCTGCAGGATGTCGCCGGCCTCGAAGATCCGTCGCTCCAGGCGGGCCAGCGGGACGATCGGGCCGGAAAAGCGTCGGAACTGCTCGGCAGTGATGTAGCCCTTCGGACCCCAGAAGGGGTCCAGCACGCCGACCAGGGCCGTCCCCTGGCCGGGGAAGTCGTGCAGGTCCAGCAACTGGAAGCCGCCGAAGCCCGGCGTCCGCAGGGCCGACTCGATGTCTTCCTTGTACAGCAGCGCCTGGAGCTTGCCGGAGGCTAAGAGGAACCGGCGGGCCTGGTGCAACATGCCGTTACGCTCGAGGTGTTCCTGGAAGATCTCGAAGTTCTTCGCCTTGAGCAACCCCGTGTACTTGCCGATCTCGTCAAGATTCGGATAGACGCACCACTGCCCGATCTCGTGGCTGACCACCGGCGTATCTCTGTGCTTTGCGACAAAATCGCGGTAGTCCGTCATCGTCTCGGGCGCCCGGGCGTTGACCCGGCTCTGCACACCCTGGCCCCATTGCTGGATGCGCGGCGCGGGCGTGCTGTGGAACTCGTTCTCGGGGATCAGCGGCCAGCCCGCCGCCGAGGTGTACAGCCGGCGCGGGTCCTTCTTCTTCCAGTAGTTCACGAAGTCGCCCAGGAACCGGTTCTGGTTCTTGCCGGAGGGCTCGTTGCCGTAGGCCAGGAACAGGAATGAGGGATGATTCCCGTAGGCGCGGACCATGGCCTCGCTCTCCTCGTAGAGCCACTTGTCGAACGGCCCGCCGTTGCCGACGGTGGCCCAGGCGGAGCACTCGACGTGGTAGTAGAACCCCTCCTCGTCGGCCGCCAGGAACGCCGCCTCGGGCGGGCACCAGGAGTGGAAGCGGATGTGGTTCAGGCCGTGGGCCTTGCAGATGCGGATGATCTGCTTCCAGGACTCCACGTCGGTGGGCGGATGTCCGGTCAGCGGGAAGATGCAGCATTCGAGCGTGCCGCGCAGGAAGATCGGCCGGCCGTTGAGGGTGATGCGGGTGCCCTGTGTTCCCACCTCGCGCATTCCGAACCGGATACTCTTCTGATCCCGGTAGTTCTGCGCCCGGCCTTCTCCCTGCAACTCGACGGTCATCGTGTAGAGATGGGGTCGGAACTCATCCCACAACCGACACTCGTTGCCCATCGGATAAACGAACTCGGCCCGGCCGCCTTCGGCCGTCCACGACACCGCGACCGACAGGGGTTGCCCGGCCTCCAGCGTGGCGAGGGCGTCCCGCCCTTGTTTCTTTGTCGCGAGGGCATCCTGCCCTTGTCCTTCCGCAAGGCCAAGCTGGCCTTGCGACGCCAGGGCGTCTCGCCCTTGCCACGGCGGCTGGGCCACGTGAACCGTCAGTGTTCCCGCGCCGGTGTTGCCGGTGACACTGCCCAGACTCACGTTGACTTTGACCGTTTTGTCTCTGACGTTCGGGTAGACGCGCACCTCGTCGATCCAGACCGGATCGGTGGCCTGCAATTCAAGCCGGCCGGCGAGGCCGTTCCAGTTGCCCTGCGTGTGGTCCGAGACGCTGTGGGCATTGGCACCGACGTCCACGATCATGCGGTTGTCGACGCGGATCGTCAGGCGGTGCCTGCCGCTCGCCACGTCGCAGCCGAGCTCGTGCACGTGGGGCGTGCCGAGGCTGTCCTGGGAGCCAATAAGGCGGCCGTCGAGCCAGACGGTGGTCTTCCAGTGCGGCCGCTCCAGGAACAGCAGGACGCGTTTGCCCCGCCATTCCTGGGGGATCTCGATCTCGCGCTGGTACCAGGCGGCCCCGACGTAGTGCCGGTCCGGCTGCAGCCAGAAGGGCATCTTGAACTGCTCCGGCGTCTGATACTGCCGGTAGTACGGATCGGTGGTCCAGATCCGGTTGAGGTTCCCGGTCCAGCGCGTCTGCATCGACACCGGGTCCCCGTACCGGTAGGCCGTCAGCACGCCGGGCAGGGCGATGGGATCGGAAAGTCCCTGCGCGAACCATTGCCGGGCCTCGCCCTGATCCTCACGATCAAGCCGGACGGACCACGGGCCGCCCAGATCGATCGTCTCCGCCCGCGCCTGCAAGCCGGCGGGCAGCGCCGTTGTCAGAGCTACCAGAATCGCCGGCACGAACCACTTCGATGCTCTCATCTTTCGTGACTCCTCATGGGAGTTCTGCAAAATGGAAGTTGGGCCTATTATTCTTCTCGGACACCGCGAACGCGGAGAGATCAATCCGCTTCCCGATTCTCCCCGCCGGCTCCGATCCGGGCTGCGTCCGCCGGCGCTGGGTGGGAAAGAAAGAACTCGGGAAGCGGATTTCCAAGAAGAATCCGCCGGGTCGGCGACCGGAGCCCTCGGACGAGGCCGACGCCGGACACACACGCTTCCCGATTTCCTTCTTTCCCAAGTAGGCCCAACTTCCATTTTGCAGAACTCCAGTCCTTATCGGTCATGCACAAGGCACTCAGCGCTGCACGTTCATGCCCGGAGCTCGAACGGCGAAAGAAGGCGTCGGACACTCCTTACCTCCCACGCTTCGCGACCGGCGGGGTGCAGGACCGTTTCTGCGCGGGCGTCCCGGCACGGCCCAGACCACCGCCGGAAAAGGGGACATTCTACTTTTCCCTTCCGGGGAAGGAAAAGTAGAATGTCCCCTTTTCCTTTCCTGCGCCGGGACCGAGTACTCGTTGTCCCAAAGGCTCGCAAGAACGGTCATGCACCCCGACCGACGCTTCTCGTTGACACCGCGCCGCACCCGGATATCATAACGGGTCGCGTTCAAGGTGTGAAGCGTAGCGTGCGTGTGGCTCGCCGGTCGCTCGGAACCAAGGGTCGGCCTCGACGGGCAGCGGTGTGCCGAGCGTGGGGAGGAATGAGCGACAGTTTGTGGCAAGGAGTCACGCATGAGAAAGACATTGGCGTGGATATGCAGGTGGGGGATGATCGGCGCCATGCTGGCGGCCGGCTGCTCGACCGCGCCGCGGACGGCAGCGGGCCAGGCCCAACTGAGCCAGCGAACCCAGGAGGCGATCCAAGTGGCCCAGAAGGCCGACCCCGGATTGTGGAAGCTCCTGCAGAGCGCCGCCGGTGTCGCGGTTTTTCCGTCGGTGACCAAGAGCGGCCTCGGCCTGGGCGGGTCGTACGGCCGGGGGGAGTTGTTCGAAGGCGGAAGACTGACCGGGTTCTGCACGCTCACGCAAGCGAGTCTCGGGCTCGAGCTGGGCGGCCAGACCTACACCGAGCTGATCTTCTTTGAGACCCAGGCCGCGGTGAACCGCTTCAAGTCCGGCCACTTCGGCCTGGCGGCCCGCACCTGGGCGGTGGCTCTCAAGTCGGGCGCCGTAGCCAGGACCCCGTACACCGACGGCATCGCCGTCTTTTCCATGACGGAAGCCGGCCTGGTGTACGAAGCCGCCATCGGCGGCCAGAAATTCAGCTTTCAGCCGCTCTGACCGCGCACGACGGTAAGCGGAGGGAAACCCTGCAATTTCGCTATGCTTCAACGGCTCGATGTAGTACGATGGATGAGGCGGTGGCAGGCTGAGTGGTCTGCGGGGATGTGCCGCGAACAGCGAACGCATGGGGAAGTGGCAAAGCTATGGGAATCACGTTTCTGAAGGTGAAGGTCATCAACCCCCAGCGCCCGAAGAAATCGCAGATATGTGAGTTTCTCGTGGATTCGGGTGCCGTATATTCTGTCGTGCCCCAGAGCATCCTGAAGAAGTTGGGGATCAAGCCCACTTCCTTCGAGGAGTTCATCCTGGCCAACGGCGAGATCGTCCGAAAGCCCATCGGCAACGCCTATTTCGAGTACAAAGAGAAAACCCGAGCCGCCCCGGTCGTCTTCGGCGACGAAGGGGTATTCCTGCTGGGCGCTACGACGCTGGAGGCCTTGGGCCTGATTCTGGATCCGATCAGGAGACAACTCAAGCCTCTTCCCATGCTCCTGATGTGAGAGCGCCTGACTTCACTTGACGGAGTCGTCTTCGGGCAGGCCGAGTTTTTTGTAGAGGTTGCGGCGGGCGGCTTTGTCGCCTTCCATGATGCCGCGGGCGTACTCGGCCACTTCTCTGGCCTTTTCGCGGGGGACGACGACCACGCCGTCGCCATCGGCGACGATCACGTCACCGGGCCGGACGAGAACGCCGCCGCACTCGATGGGACGGTTCACGGATTCGATCTCGTTGCGGCCGGGACGGATGCCACGGCCCACCTTCCGCAGGTATAGCGGGATCTCCTGGGTAGCGATCTCATCCGTGTCCCGGGCGGTGGCGTTGGTGACCACGCCAACGCAGCCGCGCAGCTTCCAGCCCATGATGTTGTTCGAGCCGATGGTGCCGACGTCGGAGTCGGGGGCCTCGTCGATCACCAGGGCCGTCCCCGGGCGGAGCAGGGGCGCGAAGGGCTCGGGCGACAGCTCGCTGTACCATTTGCCGACCCAGGCGTCAAAAGCCTTCGTCTCCATCGCCGGCGCCGGCGGGCGATTCGTCGGCACGTACCGCGCCGTGACGGCAATGCCGATGAAGCGATGCTTGTAGTTCTTTGTGTCCTTCCAGGAGGGGTGGATCTCCGGCGACATAATGGTCATGTTGGTCAGGCCCACCTTGTCCAACCCGTCCGTGACATCGGTGACCCGGAGTCCCTGGAACAGCTTGAGTGTCTCCCGATCGTCCTGTTCGCTGTAGAGGGTCGTCGCGATGAAGTTCTTGCCGGCCCGCAACTCGTCCGGGCTCGGCTGGGCGCTCTGCTGTGCCGCCGCCGGGTCGGAGACGAGGGCCATCCAGACCACGGTGACCACGATCAGAATGACGGCCATGACCAGACTCAGCACGGTTCCCTGGATGCGATTGCGGCTCATCGTTCTCGTACCTCCCTAATCGATCGAGTTTGCGGTTCGTTCACCTGCAGACGACTTCGACACTATAGGGTCTCGCGGCGCCGGAGTGAAGCAAAAAGCGGGGGAGGGCAGGTCTTCCAGGGAAGGCGGATTTCGTGCTGCGGAAAGCGGGCCTGGGGGATAGGCCAACGGCGCCACGGCTGCACGTAGTACAGGGCGGCGACCCAATGCGCGGTCTGAGGTGGAAAGAAAAAGCCCCTGCCGAGCCAAAGCGAGGACATTCCCGTAAGCCAGTGTGAGCGATTTGTTTGAAATACCCGCTTGTGATTCTCTTCAGGGGCGACCGTCATGCCATGTTTGAGTTATTTCTCCGTCACCTCCCTGATGCAAAAGTCGTTTTTGTCGATCCTGACAGCATCATCTTTTTCGTTGACCCTGATACGACCATCGGCAGGGACCGGCGCCGCTCTTGAGTGATTCTGTGCAGCCCGGTCCGGGCGAAAAGTCGGAAGGAAGATCTGTGCAAGATGCCCGCCGGACGGGCGCACTCCTGGGACTCCCAGCCTGCCTCGTCCCCAGCGGGCGAGACGATCCATCCGTGGCTGGCTTGGACGACTTGCCCGATTTAACCCCGATAACCTGCGCGGCGCGCGACGCAAATTTTGTCATCCCATTCGACGATAGGGAGCAAATTTCTTGTTCGTCCCGGCCCCAACTGATAGAGTAGACAGGTGGTGGCGCTGCCGCCCATCGTGCCGCGGGCGGGGAGGTTGCAGGGTCCGAGGAGAAAGGGCGATAATCGTGAGACGTACCGGAGCATTCACACTGATCGAGCTGCTGGTGGTGATCGCCGTCATTGCCTTGCTGATGGCGATTCTAATGCCGGCCCTGCAGCGGGCGCGCGAGCAGGCCCGCACGGTCGGTTGTCAATCGAATCTGCACCAGTGGGGCCTCGTTTTCTCCATGTACGTCGGCGATCACGAAGGGCGTTTCTGCCGCGGGTGCAGCAGCAATACCACGAACGACCGGCGGCACTGGGCCACGGCCTTATCCCGCTACTACATGGAGCGGGAAATCCTGCTCTGCCCGACCGCCCGCAAGACCTACGACGAGGGCGCGGTGGCTCCCTTTGGCGCCTACAACGGCCCCGGCGGCATGCTGCTGAGCTACGGCCTCAACGGCTGGGCCTACGACGCCCGGGCCGCCGATGAGGCGTTCGGTCGCGATCTGGAGAACTTCTGGCGGCGCATGGATGTCCGCCAGGGCGTGGAGGTCCCGCTGTTCCTCGACTGCCTGCATTCCGAGGGGCGCCCCCATCAGACGGATGGGCCGCCGGCCTTCGACGGCGAGAAGATCGGGTTCGACATTTCGGACAACATGAAACGCTTCTGCCTGAACCGCCATCGCGGCAGCGTGAACGGATTGTTCCTGGACTTCTCGCTCCGCAAGATCGCACTCAAAGAGCTCTGGACGCTCAAGTGGCACCGTCAATACCTCACGACGGGCCCCTGGACCCGGGCCGGCGGCGTCCGCGCCGAGGATTGGCCGGCCTGGATGCGCGGCCTGAGGGACCTCTGAGTGGATTTTGCAGAACTGCACTTCTGAGCGATAGCGAGACGCGGATTCGGGAAAATGCTCATTCCCGGGCGGCGCTTTGGCGTATACGTTCCGGGAGTGGCCGATCCGAGGGATCGCCGGGCCTTGTCCTTAAGGAGATGACCATGAACGTCTTCGAATACCTGGACCAATCCAACGCGCACTACTCGATCAGTGAGCACGCCCCGACCTACTCGGCGCAGGTGATGGCGGCCCAAGAGCACGAGAAAGGCCAGTACGTGGCCAAGCCCGTGATCGTCAAAACGGGGGACAGCTTCATCATGTGTGTGCTCGCGGCGCCCGACAAGGTCGTCTTTGACAAGCTCCGGGATTACCTGGGCATCGAGGACGTGATGCTGGCATCGGAGGACGAGATCCGGGAGTTGTTCCCCGACTGCGAGGAAGGGGCCGAGCCGCCGTTTGGCCGGCTGTACGGCCTGCGGACACTCATGGATAGCGCCCTGGAGGACGACGATCATGTCCTGTTTCAGGCAGGCTCGCACGACAAGGCCATTCGCATGAGCATGGGCGACTACCTGGCCCTCGCCCAGCCGGAGATCGTCGATTTCGCCTACCACCCGGACCGCAGAATCTAGTACCGCATTTCACAAGTACTGCGACTATGGTGGTAGATTGCCGCGCTCGGCGAGCCTCGCTCGCAATGACATAGGGTGCTCAAGTATGTCATTGCGAGGAGCTTCAGCGACGAAGCAATCTCTACCCTATAGTCTCAGGACTTGCGAAATGCGGTACTAGCCGGTCCGTTGTGTCCCGAGGGGCCGGTCTCATCCGCCCCCAGGGCAATTGCATGCTCGGCGCTGAAGCCGTTCGGAGTACCGCCTTCAGGCGGGTCCAGACGCGCAGCGGCTCAAGACCGCCCCCATGTGGCAGGCAGGACGGTTCCGACCCGCGTAAACGCGGTACTCCGAACAGTTGGGGCCACCGTCCGGGTGTCCTTCGCCGATCGGTCAAAGACAACCGCGGCCACATGCAATTGCCCTGCATCCGCTCTTGGCTGACTTGTCGTCCCGGGCCGTCGTTGGTATGATGGTCGCGCTGGAATCTGCAGGCGAACGTGGTTGGGCCGGTTGATGACGATGGATGCTACCGAAGGGACACTCATTCCGGAAGACGAGTTGGTCTATCGAACTTCGCGCAGCAGCGGGCCGGGCGGACAGAACGTCAACAAGCTCAATACCCGCGTGACGGTGCTGTTCGACGTGGCCGGCTCGCCCAGTCTGTCCGACGAGCAGAAGCTGCAGATCCGCAGCCGGCTCGCCACCCGCTTGGACAAGAACGGGGTCCTGCACGTCGCCTCCCAGAAGCATCGCAGCCAGGAGGCGAACCGCCGGACGGCGGTGGAGCGGTTGCAGCAGTTGGTGGCCGAGGCGCTGCGGCCCGTGCCGGTTCGCAAGAAGACGAAGACACCCGCCGCCGCGCGGGAGCGCCGGTTGAGGGAAAAGAAGCAGCGCAGCGAGCGCAAGCAGCAGAGGACGGGAAACGTCTGGAGAGAGGACCGCCTGTCGTGACGGCATCCGGCCTCACTGTTCTACACCTCTTTGCCTCGTTGCCGAGGGTGGCATCGCCAAAGGCTCTGCCTTTGACGATGGTTGGTGCCCTCAACGGTGTGCCTCGACAGCACGCGAGAGAGAGCCATCGTCAAGGCCTGAGGCCTTGGCGATGCCACCCAGTCGGTTCTACCATGCCGAGATGGGTAGAACAGTGAGGCATCCGGCCCATGAGCAGCACGGGCGTCCCGCCTGTGGATCCAGAATCCGAACAGATCCTTGCGGAAGCGGGGGGGGAGTGCTACTTGTGGATGTTTCGTCCGCGCACGGCGAGCAGGACCACCACCGCCGTGATGATGATCAACACGAAGACTTCGCCTGGACCCAACAAGATCACGCTGAGCACGGGGCCGCATCTCCTTATTTGAAACCGCCCGATAGCATTGGCTCCCCCCAAACGTACCGCCGTCGGCCCCAAAAAGCAAGCACGCCCAAATAATTCTGCCCGGCGCTGTAATAGACCCGTGTTTCGGGCGTCTTACAGGGTGAAGGGAAAACGATATGGAATGGATCACCACACAATTGAATACCGCAGGCGAAACCTTCGTAGGGCTGGCCTTGCCGATGTTGTTCACCTCGACGGTCCTGACCGGCCTGGTCTTGCTGGTCGAGTCCGTCTTGCGTGCCAGGGTTCGTGCCGGCCTGCGCTACTGGCTGGTGCTGTGCGTCCTGGCCTATCTGGTTCTAACGCCCTTGTTCTCACTCAGTCCTCCTTCTACCCATTGGCTGGCTGGCCAGGGGGCTCCGAACGCGCGAACGCATGTTTGGGGGCCCTGCGCTGCCTACGCAGAAGGGGTCCCCCACCCTGTGGCCGAGCCACAGGAGGACCCCGACCTGTCACTCACGCCGGCGAGCCACACACAGGTCCCCGCAGGCGAATCGTCGCCGGCGGGGACCTCTCCCGCTCCCCCGCCCCGGCCTCTCACCCGACCGTCCCAGACCATGACGGCTGGGGCAGGGGAGCAACCCCGCACTCTGACCTGGCAAGGGATGGCGTTCCTGCTGTGGGCGATTGGAGCCACGTTCATGGGCGGCGTGCTGTTGTACCGGGCCTGGACCGCCTGCCGGCGCCTCGACCATACCCGCGCCGCGAATCACCTGATGAATGACATTCTGATCTACTGCCGTCGACGGATGGGGCTTCGGGCGCCGATCCGCCTGCGCGTCGGCGCAGAGGGGACCGCGCCGGTGGTCTGCGGCCTGATCAACCCGGTGATCGTCGTGCCCTGCAATCTGGCCCCGACGCTCGGCTCGCGGCACCTGCGGGATGTGTTGTTCCACGAGCTGGCTCACGTCAAGCGGCACGATCTCTGGATCAATCTCGCGCAGAACGTCGTCCAGGTCCTGTACTTCTACAATCCTCTGCTGCTGATCGTCAACGCGGTCATCCGGCGTCTGCGGGAAGAGGCCGCGGACGAGACGGTCCTCGACACTCTCGGCGACGTGGACCCTGCCTACACCCAGCGCCTCGCCGAAGTCGCAACGCTCGCGGCCAAACCCCCGGCCCCCAGCCTCAACCTCATCGCGGTGGCTTGATTTTGTAGCATCGGAGCGGTGGTTACGGGTTCTCTCCGCGCGAGGATCTTTTCCGCATTTCTGTTGAAAAGCGGCGGGCCGTCTGGTACAAGTTCTCGGACCAAAGGAGTGGAAGGATGGAATCGTGGAACAATGGAATGATGGGTGACCGGCCGTCGCCATACCCAGTATTCCAACCTTCCACTATTCCATCATTCCATTCCCATCGTTGGGGTGCCAGGGAAGGCTATCATGGCGGTACAGTTTGTTCTGGGTCGGAGCGGGACGGGCAAGACGAGCCATTGTGTTCGGTCGATTGCCGATGCGCTGCTGGAGCCGTCGGAGCAGCCGTTGTTGTTCCTGGTGCCGGAGCAGGCCACCTACCAAGCGGAGCGGGCGATCCTTTCCGACCCGCGCATCGAGGGTTACCACCGGCTGCACATCCTCTCCTTCGACCGGCTGCAATTCCTCCTGTTGGGCCGGAATACGGCCCGGCCCGCCATCTCCCGGATCGGCCGACAGATGATCGTTCACAAGGTTCTTCGTGATAATCTGGGTAAATTGCAGATCTTCGGCTCCTCGGCCCTGCTCCCGGGTTTTGCCCGGGAAATGGCCTCCACGATCACGGAATTGCATCAGTATGCCAAGAGCCCCGAGGATATCGAAGGCTTGCTCGCGTACTTGGAGAAAAAGGGAGGACAAAGTGCGGTCGCCAGTGAGGTAGGGTGGGCTGTGCCCACCGTTACCACCGAGGGCGAAGAAGAGACGATGGGCGCTGCCCATCCTGCATCTTCCGGCTGCCGTTTGTCCGCCCTGAAGTTCGCGGATATCGCCCTGGTCTTTCGCCGGTACAGCGAGGCACTGCAGGACAAGTTCATCGACCCGGACGCCCAGATCACCAGTACGTGCAAGGCCGTCGCCAAGGCCGATTTCATCAAGGGGGCTCGCTTGTGGGTGGATGGCTTCGCTTCGTTCACGGGCGGCGAAATGGCCCTGCTGATCGAGATGCTCAAGGCGGTCGATCAGGCCCACATGGCGCTGTGCGTCGATCCGGGCGAGTGCGCTCCGGGCGGAGGCCTTGGCGATGCCACCCATCAGGGCAACCAGGACGCGAGAGCGGGCCTTTTCGAGCCGACGGCGCGCACGTATCGCGAGATGCTGGAGCGGCTGGGCGAGGCCAAGGTCAAGGTGGTCAAGCCTGTGACTCTCCGCCAGACGCCGCGGTTTCGTGCTTGCCCTGCGTTGGCCCACGTGGAGCAGAATATCTTCCGCCTGGGGGCGGGCAGGTCAAGAGCAGAGGGGAGAATTCGTCTGGTGGCCGCACCCAGCCTGCGACTGGAGATCCAGTCGGTGGCACGACAGATCCTGGCCTTCGTCAAGGAGAAAGGCTATCGCTACCGCGACATCGCCGTCGTCGCGTCCGACTTGAGTCACTACGAGCAGTACGTGCGGGCTTATTTCGAGGATTACGGAATCCCGTTCTTCATCGACAAGCGCAAGCCGCTCAGCCAGCACCCGGTGATCGAGTTGCTCTGTGCGGCTCTCCAGGCGGTGACGGGCGGGTTTGCCCATAGCGATGTCTTCGCCTACCTCAAGACCGACCTGGTTCCGGTGAAGAGCTCGGACGTTGACATGCTGGAGAACTACTGCCTGGCCTTTGGTGTGGACGGGCGGGATTGGACGGGTGCCATGCCTGCGCCGGGCCTGGCGAACAAGGGTAACGGGCCCGAGGCCAGGTCGACGGCCGCCGCAGAGAATACTGCATCTGCCATTGTCAGCGGCGAGGGACAATCGGTGGGCAGAGCCCACCCTACCAGCACCTCCGGGCGGATGGCGTCGGGCCGGGCGGGTGTACCGCCGTGGCGGTTCAAGGACAAAGAGGATGAGGAGTTTGACGAGAATCGGGTCAACCGCATCCGCGATGAGGCGGTTGGGCCGCTGCTGGAGCTGAGGCAGGCGCTGTGTCCTGACGGCGACCTCCAGAAGCGACTGACCTCCGGCGAGTTCACGCGTGTTGTCTTTGCGTTTCTGGATCGATTGCACGTCCGCCGGACGGTGAGCCGCTGGATCGCCGAAGCGCACGAAAGCGGCGATCTGACCGCCGCCGATGAGCACCGGCAGTTCTTTGACAGCTTCGTGGACATCTTCGACGCCCTGGTCGAGATCTTCGAACGCCAGGAAATGACGGCCCAGGACTATTTCGGCCTCCTGGCCTCCGCGTTCGCGCAGATGACGCTGGCGTTCATTCCGCCCAAGCTGGACCAGGTGCTGGTCGGCTCGATCGAGCGCAGCCGTCATCCGAACCTCAAGGCGATCTTCCTGCTCGGGGCCACCCAGAAACAGTTTCCGATCCCGCTGGCGAGCTCGGGGGTTCTGGCCGACGAGGACCGCGATGCCGCCGAGGCCGCCGACTTCCAGATTGCCCCGTCTTCGACCCAATCGCTGACCGACCGCCAGTACCTGGCCTATATCGCCTTCACGCGCCCGTCGCAGTTCATGTGTATCAGCTATCCGTGCGTCGATGAGAAGGGCAGCCCCATCATGCGGTCGCACTTCATCGACGAGCTGCAATCGCTGTTCGAGGACGTGACCGAGGAGTTTGTGGCGGACGACCTGGTGACGCTCAGCGAGGTTCAGAACACCGCGGAACTGGGCGAGCTGCTGTGCAGCCGGCTGGGCCGGGACAGGGCGTACGCTGCGCCCGACGTGGCAGCGCCGCCGTGGCGAGGGCGTCCCGCCCTTGCGTCGCGAGGCCATCTTGGCCTCGTTTCCCGTGACGAGGGCGTCCCGCCCTCGAATCAAGGGCAGGATGCCCTCGCCACGGAAAAACAGGGGCAGGATGCCCGTGCTACGGCGGATGACGGGCTTGCCGGGCTGTTGCGGGCCATGCAGGCGGAGAGCGAGTACAAGCCGCTGGCCGAGCGGGTCGTCTCGGCTCTGAGTTATGAGAATCGGGCGGTCTTGGAGCCGGGTGTCGCCAAGGAGCTGTTCGGGCATTACCTGCGGGCCTCCGCGACGCGACTGGCTGCGTTCGCGGCCTGTCCCTACAAGCACTTCGTCCGGTATGTGCTGGATCTCAAGCCCCGGCGGGAGTTCAAGCTCCAGCCGTTGGACCTCGGGCTCTTCTACCATGGCGCACTGGATTCGCTCCAGAAGCGTCTGGCCAAGGAGAAGGAGTGCTTCTCCCGGATCGAAAAGGACCGTCTCGTGCAGGTCCTGCGCGAACAGATCGTGGAGCTCACCGAGAACGATTCATTCTTCTCGCAGTTCATCGGCCGTTCGGCGCACAACGCCTTTGTCATTGCGAGCGCGGGGCGGGTCCTGGAGGATTGCGCGCTGGGGCTCTGCCAGATGGTGCGGGCGGGCTCGTTCCGGCCGTGCCTGTCGGAGGTGGACTTCGGCCGCCCGCTGAACGTAGCGGGACGGCTGGGCCGGTTCGAGCTGCCGCTGTCGGACGGTCGGGTCCTGTCCCTTGACGGCAAGATCGACCGGCTCGACGTGGCCGAGATCGGCGGCCGGAAAGTGGCATTGATTGTCGATTACAAGCGCAGCCGCAGCGGTGCGGCCTTCGACTGGGGCGGCTTCTATCACGGGCTCGATGTCCAGCTTGCGATCTACCTGCTGGCCGTGCATCACTGCGGCGCCGGCATCGCGGACGAGGTCGCGGGGGCCCTGTGCGTCCCAATCGAGACGACGCCGACGAGCGCCACGCTGGCGGAACTGGCCGACGCCGAGAGGTCCGGCAGATTCCCCTACAAGGCCGGGGGGGTCCTCAATGGCGCCTATTGGCAGCACCTGGATGCCAACGCGGTGAAAGAGAGCGCGTTCTACAACTTCTACGTCACCGCGAAGGATCAGCAGCCGTACGGCAACTATGGAAGGACGAACGTCCTGAACCCGGCACACTTTGCCCGGTTGCTCGAGTGGGCTCGGGACAACCTCGTCCGGTTGGCGACGGACATCGTCTCCGGGCGGATCGAGGCCCGGCCCTATCACCGCGGCAGCGAGCGGGGCTGCACGTGCTGCGAGTACTTAGGCGTTTGCCACTTCGACTGGCAGATCAACGACTACAACTTCCTGCGACCGGCGGGCAAGGCCGACCTGATCGAGCGTCTGGAGGCGCAGGGCCAATGAGCCGGTCATGTTGGACAGGCCGTAGGGTGGGACTTGCCCCACCGATTCTTCCGGCGATGCGACGATTGGTGGGGCAAGCCCCACCCTACAGAGTTCTGAGGGCGAACGGTGAATAAGCAAGTCAAGTGGACCGAGCAGCAGAAGCAGGCGATCCAGGCCCGCGGCGGCAATGTGTTCGTCACCGCCTCCGCCGGGACGGGCAAGACCGCTGTGCTCTCCGGCCGGTGCGTCAGCATCGTCTCGGACGCGGTCCTCGGGCCGGATGTCCTGAACATGCTCGTGCTGACCTTCACGGAGGCGGCCGCCGAGCAGATGCACGCCCGCATCGCCCAGCAACTGCGCGAGGCGTATCATCAGACCCGCGACACGCGCCTGCTCCGCCAGCTTGTCCTGCTCCAGGGCGCCAACATCAGCACGATCCACTCGTTCTGCAAGCGGCTCATCACCGAGCACTTCCACAAGCTGTCGCTGGA
>VGYL01000018.1 GCA_016872975.1 Planctomycetota bacterium | reverse complement strand
TCGTCGATACCGCCGAGAAGGTCACCGCCGCGGTGCGGGATGAGCTGTTCGCCGACGTGGATGTCAAAGACTTGCGCGAGGATCTCGAAAAGTACATTCAGCAACTCCGCCCGCCTTCCCCGATGGAGATCAAGAATGCGTTGCGTGACTTGCTGGACGAGACCGACCTGCAGGCGATCATCGAGCACGGCGAAGGCCCCTTCATGGATACCGATGTCGTAACCGCCTCCCTGGTGACCGAATCGGGCATGAGCCGGGAAAAGGCTCAGTCGGTGGCCAACAGCGTCAAGGACGCCATCGGCAAGATCCGCGAGGAGTACGGCTCCGGCAAGGATACCGCCTCGAAAGTCACCGACGCGGCCATGCGGGTGGCCGGCAAGTCCGGCCAGGAGGCACAGGCCACGCGGGAGAAGATCGAGGCCTATCTCCGCGACACCCACAAGGAGGAGCTGAGCCCCGAGGGCATCAAACGCGACCTGGAGAAGCTCGTGACCAGCCCGCGGGAAGGGATCGCCGCCCTGCGGGAGCGGCTCTCGCACGTCGATCGGTCCACGCTGCGCTCCTTTCTCGCCCAGCGCAAGAACATGAGCGAGCAGGACGTCGACCGGACCACGGATCGCATCATGAGCGTGATAGACACGATCCGCGGCAAAGCCGCCGAAGTGCCGGAAGCCGCGGATGCGCGGAAACGGTCCGTCGAGGCCAAGATCCGCAACTATCTCAACTCCATGGGCCGGCCCGAGCTGCGGTACGAAGGCCTCAAGCACGACTTCCAGGTGCTCTTTCACGATCCCAAGGCGGGCGCCGACCTGCTGATCCGCCGGCTGCGGGCCATGGACCGCGACACGCGCAAGGCCCTTGTGGCGTCCCGCAAGGACATGTCCGAGGAAGACGCCGAGCATCTCGTCTCCCAGCTCGACCACGCCCGCGATGAGACGATCAACAAATACGAGCAGATGAAGACAGAGGTCGAGCACCGGCTCGAGGACGCCCGGGACCGGGCCTTGCGCGAGGCCGAGGAGACCCGCAAAGCGGCGCGCACGGCGGCGTGGTGGACCTTCGGGTCGGCGGTGGCCTCCGGCGCCGCGGCGGTCATCGGCGGCATTCTCTCGACGTACACGTAAGCGCGAGGGCCATGCGCTTCACCTTCCTGACTGGAGTTTTGCAGAATGGGGAGTTGGGCCTACTTGCGAAAGAAAGAAATCGGGAAGCGCCCCCGGGGCCGTTCGCGGCCGCCCGCGCCGGCGGGGCAGGCGGCGGATTCTTCTCAGAAATCCGCTTCCCGATTTCTTTCTTTCGAATTCGGCCCCCAACCGGCCCAGGGGCGGCCGCCGGGCCGGGACGGGAAGCGGATTTCCGAGAAGAATAATAGGCCCAACTCCCCATTTTGCAAGACTCCAGTTCCCGATCAACGACGGGACGGCCGGATGCTCCATCCGGCCGTCCGGCCCAACGGAGCAAGGCAGCTATGAAGTGGCGAGCGATCTGGCAGACCCCCAAGAAAGCGGTCCTCGATTTCATTCAGGACGATGCGATCACTCTGGCGGCGGCCTTGGCCTTCTATGCCATGTTGTCCCTGGCCCCCCTGCTGGTCCTGGCCCTGACGGTGCTGGGCTTCCTCGGCGAGCCGACCCAGCAGCGGGTCATCGAGCAGACGGAGACCCTTATCGGCCCGCAGGCCAGCCAGGGACTGGAGCTGCTCCTGCAGAACGCCTCGGCCCAGCGGGTGGCGGCGACGGCCTCCGCGATCATCGGCCTGGTGACTGTCATTCTCTCGGCCACCGCCGTCTTCGTGCAACTGCAGTATTCGCTCAACCGCATCTTCAACGTCCGCGCCAAGCGGGGCGCCGTGAAGGGCTGGCTCTACAAGCGCTTCATGTCCCTGCTGACGGTCTTTGCCATCGGCCTGGTCATTGTCGCCTCCGTCGTCGCCAGCTCCGTCATCTCCTTCATGTTCCAGGGCGCCGGACCCGCGGCCCAGATCATCAATCTCGCGGTTTCTCTCGTGGTCTTCACGCTGATTTTCGTGATCCTGTTTCGGTTTCTCCCCGATATCAAGATCACCTGGAAGGACACCCTCGCCGGCGCCGTGATCGCGGGCCTCCTTTTCGTCATCGGCCAGTACGCGGTCGGCATGTACCTGGGCTCCACCGGTGTCAGCTCGGTCTACGGCGGCGCCGGCGCGCTGGTGATCCTGCTGCTGTGGGTGTACTACTCGGCCATCATTCTCTTCCTGGGGGCCGAGATGACGCAGGCCTACGCCGCCGTCGTCGGCAAAGAGATCGTTCCGAACGAATTCGCCGAATGGACCCCCGCGGCCGCCCGCGCGCACGAGAAGAGGCCCGAGCCGGAGCCGGAGCCCGCCCACGCCGGGGTTGAGTAGCCGCCGGGGCAGATCACAAGAGGGACTCGGGGAGCCTGACATGGGACGAGCCATCGTCAAGGCCGGAGGCCTTGGCGATGCCACCCGCCGTGGTGCGGTGGCGTCGAGCGGCGTCTGGGCCGTGTCACGCGTCACGCCAACCGACACGAGCGTCGCGACCGCAACTGCGTGACGCTCTTCTCATATCTCCGCGAGCAGGACGACGTAGTTCTTGCCATAGTGCTTGGCGCACTTCGGGCAGGTCGTGTAGAAGAAATAGAGTCTCTTGAGCTGCTTCTGCTTCGAGTCGACATAGGTCTTCATCTCTTCGACCCACCGGCGGACGTTCTGGTAGGGTCCCTCGAAGACTCGCGTCAGGAACGTCCCCGAGATTCG
This sequence comes from Planctomycetota bacterium, assembly GCA_016872975.1. Lineage (GTDB taxonomy): Bacteria > Planctomycetota > Phycisphaerae > Sedimentisphaerales > Anaerobacaceae > PLanc-01. The sequence goes on along the minus strand of VGYL01000018.1, from coordinate 22,556 downwards.
GGCCATGTCCGCCCCCGGCACGTCCTTGCCCACCGCGATGTACACGTCCGCGCCCCAGAGCGAGTTCTCGTCCGACAACAGCAGCGGCTCGGACGCCGAGGCCCCCGCCGCCTGGATCTTCTCCATGTTGCGGACCATCACCCGGCCGAAGTTCAGCGGGATGTGCAGAACGCTGCGGACGCGATCCTTCACGAACAGCTTGTCCTGGAATGTCACTTCCTTGCCGTCCCACGGCCCCGGATCGAAGCGCGGGCAGCACCCGGTCTCGGTCGGTACTTTCACCTCGTCCATTGCTGTGTCTCCTTCGCCAACCACAAATGTCATTCATCGCATTCCGGCGGGACCATGATAGGGCGGGAGTCTCCCGCGTGTCCATCATTTCTTTTCCATCCTCTGCTCCCAGTCACAAAGGCCCGCCGGAACAGGACGCCGCAAAACGCCCATAACACGGGCGTCCCACCCGCCGCACTTTCCCTCCGCCCTTCACACATGGGCGTCCAGCCCATGAGTAGCATGGGCATCCTGCCCGTCAGTAGCATGGGCGTTCCGTTTGGAGTTCCGCCTTCAGGCGGTTCTGACAGTCTTGCGGCGCCGCCGGCTCCATATCTTATGAACACGAACGAAGAAAGGAAGGTCGGACGGTTTGACCCGCCTAATGAGTTTTGACGGACAAGACCGGTAATCGCGCCGCACCCGTCGTTTCGCCGATGTGCCTCGCGCCAGGCAACGTGCGGTTGTAGGGTGGGGCTTGCCCCACCGGGAAGCCGGACCCAAGAAAAGCGGTGGGGCAAGCCCCACCCTACACATTACCGAACTTGCTCGTCAAAACTCATAAGGCGGAACTCCGAACGCTCGTCACCAAGGTCGTGGGGCACAGGTAATTGCCCTGCTTGGCGCTGGCACAGAGGGGACGTTCTGAGTATCATGCCGCACCATGGATACGACACAACGCCATCGCCCGATTCGTCTGCTCATGGGAACCGTCCTGTTCCTGCTGGCAACCGGCAGCCCCGCCGGCCGTGCGTCGCAGGCATCCCGCGCCGAATCCGCGGGGCAGTACTTCACGATCCAGGTGCTCGACCGGCAGACCGGCCGCGGGGTGCCTTTGGTCGAGCTGCGGACCACCAACAGCATCCGGCTCTTCACGGACAGCAACGGGATCGTTGCGTTCCTTGAGCCGGGCCTGATGGACCGGGAGGTCTTCTTCTTCGTCGAGAGCCACGGCTATGAAGTCCCCGCGGACGGTTTCGGGTATCGCGGGGTCCGGCTCCGGACCACGCCCGGACACGAGGCAATCATCAAGATCGACCGCCTCAACATCGCCGAGCGGCTGTACCGCGTCACCGGCCAGGGGATCTACCGCGACAGCGTCCTGCTGGGCCGTCCGGTCCCCCTGAAGAATCCGGTTCTCAACGGCCAGGTCATGGGCCAGGACTCGGTGTTCACCTGCCTCTATCGCGGCCGGATCTTCTGGATGTGGGGCGACACCGGCAAACCCTCCTACCCGCTGGGCAACTTCGCCATGTCGGGCGCCCTGTCGGACCTGCCCCCTCCGAGGGACATGGAGCGTGGGACGGTTGCGCGACTCGGCGTGTCGCGGGCGTCCCGCCCGCGCGTGCCGAGGGCCTCCGGCCCTCGACTCGAAGGCGAGACGCCTTCGACACGCGCGGGCAAGATGCCCGCGACACCCCGAGCTTCGCAACCGCAACCGCTTGTCGATCCCGGGGCCTCACCCCACCCACCCGACCTGGACCCGGCGGTCGGCGTCGATCTGGAGTACTTCGTCGGCGCGGACGGTTTCAGTCGCAAGATGGCCCCGCTGAAGGAGCCCGGCATGATCTGGCTGGACGGCCTGCTGACCGTTCCGGACCCGCAGGGACACGAGCGAATGGTCGCGAAGTTCGCCCGGCTCAGGACTCTCACCGAGGTGCTCGAACGCGGCCTGATGGTCTTCAACGACGCCACGAACACCTTCGAGCCGCTCGTGCGGCCGGGTCTGGAGTTCCTGCCCTACCGCAACATGGGCCACGCCTTCCCCGTCCAGGTGCAGGGGCAACCCTATTATTATTTCACCGCCCCGTCGCCGATGGGCGCGAGGATGCGCGTCCCCGCCCGGTGGGAGGCCGTGATCGACGCCAACCAGTACGAGGTCCTGACCGCCCTGGCGCCGGAGGACAGAGGACGGAAGACAGAGGACAGAGGACAACGGCCCGGGTATCGGTCCCCGCCGTCCTCCGTCGTCCGTCCTCCGTCATACGGACCCCGCTGGGCCGCCTTCGGCGACGTGCTGGCGGCGCTGGGCACCGGCAAGACGGCGGTGATCGAGGCACTGGAAGCCGAGGCCAAGGACCTGCGGGTCTACGATGTCACATCGGGCCGTGAGATCATCCCGCACAACGGGACGGTGTATTTCAATGCCCACCGGCAGCGCGGGATCGGCATCTTCACCCAACTCTACGGCGTCTCCTCCGCCCTGGGCGAGATCTGGTACGCCGAGGCGGATACGCCGGTGGGGCCGTGGGCCTACGCCCGCAAGGTCCTGACGCACCACAAGTACTCCTTCTACAACCCCAAGCACCATCCGCTCTTCGACCAGGACGGCGGCCGCACCATCTACTTCGAAGGCACCTACACCTGGACCTTCTCCGGCTCCGAGGAGCGGGCCACCCCGCGCTACGACTACAACCAGATCATGTACCGCCTGAACCTCGACGACCCCCGTCTGGTCCTGCCCGTCCCGGTCTACCAGGTACGCGACGGACAGAATGGCCGCGCGTATCTGCTCGGCGACGCTGCCCGTGAGACCAGGGGATGGGGCGAGGTGGAGTCCGTGGCCTTTTTCGCCATGGAGCCTGGCCGGGGGAATGATCAGAGGATCGCGGTATACGCCGACAGGCGGCCCGATGGCCATCTGCGTCTGACGGCCAAGGCCCTCGGCGAGTCGGCAAAACCGCTATTCCACGCCCTGCCGGCGGCCGGACCGACATCTGCGAACGAATCGATCGTGCCGCTCTATGAGTACCATCACGCCGACTCGGGCGCGTACCTCTACTCTACGGACTCACGACTGGGCCAGGAGGGTTGGCAGCGGGCCCAAAGCCCCTTGTGCCGGGTGTGGAGGACACCAGCCGGCCTCCTGCTGCTCGACAACGAAGCCCGGCCGGATGTGTTTTGACGGACAACAGATCTCTACAACTCACGGATCTGCTCTGGGGTCAGACCGGTATACGCCACGATCTTGGCTACCGGCTCCCCAGCGGCTTTCATCTGTCGGGCTACCTCCTTCGCGCTTTCGAGGCGGCCCTTGACTCTGCCCTCTTCAAGGCCCTGTTCCCGGCCTTGCGTCAACCCTTGCGCCAAGCCTTCTTCCCGGCCCACTTCCCGGCCTGCTTTCCGCCCCTCTTCCCGACCTTGTTCCCGACCGATCGCCAAACCTTCCGCAAGACCTTCTTCCCGACCTTGCTCTCGGCCTTCTTCTCGACCGGTGTCGATGACGTTCTTGAGGTCCCGGTAGTGCTTGAGACTCTCTTCGTAGGCCGCGAGTTCCGACGGATCGAACCGGGCAATCTCCGCCGCTTTGAACAAGCGCTGGAACACCCGCTCCTGAATCCGCTGGGGCCGCTCCTGCAAGCGGGGCAGGTTCTTGAGGATATACAGCCACTTGTCGAAGTGGGTCTCCAACTCGTCTTCTGTCTTGGTGAACTTGGGCATCTCCAGGTAGATGTACGTCAGCTTGTCGAAGAAGACTCTCTTGCGCTTGGTCTCCATCAGTTGGACGTGATGATGGAAATACTCGGGGCTGTCCTTGTCCTCGTCGAAGACAAAATCGAGAATGCCCACCGTGTAGACAGCGTTCAACTGGAAATCCCACTCTTGGCCCCTTTGGGCCTGCTCGCGGATGGGGAAGGTCGAATAAAAGACGCTGCGGTCCTTGAAGTACTTCTGCTTGGCCTTTTGCATCTCGACGATGAACTTCTCGCCCGTTTCGCTTTCGCAGTAGAGGTCGAACACCGCCCGCCGCTCGAACTCCGACAGGCCCAGTTGCTCGGCCTTGAGGTAGGTCAGGGTTTCGATCCGGCCGCGTTCTTTGATCAATTCGTTCAGGAAGTTCAGCAGGAGGTCCTTGTTCGGCTCGCTGCCGAACAGCCGCTTGAAGCCGAAGTCGGTGAACGGATTGATGTAGCGGTCTTTCATGTTCATATCCCTCGCTTGGGCGATAGCTACTCTATAAAGAGCATACGACGGCAGAACAGGTTTGTCAAGACAGGTTTGTAGTGACGCCGGAGGGGCAACCGGGACCCCAAACGCGCTCTTATCGCGTTTGCCAGGGACCCCCGCAATGCACAATTTGGCGTTGGGGAGCCCCGAGACGCCCTCGCCACAAGTGGTTCTTTCATCCGCCTGACGACCCAGCCCGAGCCGTCCGCCAGGCTGCTCTTTTTCGCCGTGCCTCTCGACGACGAGCAGAACAGAAATCCTTGCCTCGTGCCGCTCTACGAGGACCGCCACACCGCCTCAGCCCAATATCGCTACTCCAGAAGAGGGCTGGCACAGAGCCGAACGCCCCCTGTGCCGCGTCTGGAAGACACCGCCCGGCCCCCTTCTCTTGGACAGCCAAGCCCAGCCGGCAAAGACCGACTGACCCTGGCCGCGGGAAGCGCCATGGGCCAACGCCGGCAGCGGCAGACAACGTTTCCGGACGATCGATTCTACCTTTCGTGGCCCGGTTCAGACCCGGGTAACAGTCTGGGTGGGTGGCAGCGGCAAGGCCGGAGGCTTTGCGCAGGCCTTGCCGATGGCGGACAAGCAAGACCATCGGCAAGCTCCGAAGACTGCGCTTGCCGCTGCCACCCGTTCTCTGTTGCCCGCAAAGACTGTTTCTTGAACCAGGCCCCTTTCGTCGTTCGGCCGACGGCACAAGTCGTGCATGCCCGCAGGCGGCAAGCGGGTCTATAGTACGCCGCCGGTGATATGTTCGACAGTCACGCCGGAAAGCTGGGCCCACGCCCGGACGGTGTGCAGGTGCTTGCCGTACGTGAGGATCTTGTGGTGCCCGCGGATGTCGCGCACATCCTTGACGTCGTCCATGGCCATCTCGAACGCGCAGCGACAGCCGCCGATACCGTCGGCCGGATGGGAATCGACGTTGCGCAGGATCGTGCCGGTGGCGATCATGAGCGTGTCGGGCGAGAGGAACCGCCAGAGCGTGGCCGGCTGGCCTTCCTTGAACAGGACCTGGGGCACCGCGCCGTAATCGGCCTCGTGGTGGCTGCGGATGATGTACGGCTCCGGCTGGGCGTCGAACCCGGCCATCCGCGTGGGCGCCTTGCAGTGGGCGCCGGCGTAGAGGTTGCGGGTGGTGTCGTAGATCGGGTTGTGGAGGAAGCCGGGCCGGCCGAGCAGGTAGCTGCTCAGCAGCTCGGTGATGCCCGGGAAGATGTCGGCCTCGCAGCCGCCGGTGCTGCCTTCGTCGAGCAACTGCATGAAGGCCAGGCACGGCGGGAAGATGTAGGGCAGCCGCCGCTTGGCGACGTGGGGGAAGCAGTCCATCGTGATGGCGTGACAACGGGTGTCCTTGAGGAGTTGGCGGCTGGCCACGTATGCGCGGGCGGCCTGGAGCAGATCGTCCTTCGACGGCTCGATCATGCCCTTGGCCTTCTGGTGGTACACCCGCATGATCGCCCGGACCTCGTCCGATTCCTTCGTGGCTTCGTAGACGTCCACGTACTGCTGGATCGGCGTGTACTGGAGGACGGTGCCGACCGGGTCGAGCTTCTTTTCCTGTGTCGCGTCGCCAGTGACCACAGCCATGCGGGTATTGGCCATCTGCCAGCGGGCCTTGAGCATTCGCAGGCCATCGGCCAGCCAGCCCACGTCCGCACAGGCGGCGGCGAAGCAATACGGCGTCCGGCGGAACCGCTCGTACCGCTCGGGATGCGAGTGGTAGGTCCCGTGGGGGATGAAGGCCAGGACCGGCAGCCGGCGGTCGCCCCGCTGATCCAGGACGCGATGGACCGCCTGCACGCCGTAGACGTGGCCGTCCATGTTGATGAGCACGACCCCGTCCGCCTTCTGCGCGACCGCTTCCGCCAGAAACGCATCCGCGGTCTCATGGTTGCGCAGGCGGGCCTTCTGGACGTGCAGGTTGATGCCCAGTTGGTCGGCGCCCTCCTGGAGGGCCTTGGTATAGGTGGCCTGACTGGCGTCGGCGTCGTAGGCCTTGCCGGGCCAGCCGGTCTCCAGCAGTTCGCCGGGACCCGCCTGGCAGAAGCCCACGCGGACCAGCGGCTTGGGGCCCTGCTGTCCCGGCAGCGGCAACGCGCCCAGGACCTCGCTGGTGCTCCATTTGAACAGCCCCAGATTGATTGCCAAGGCCGCCCCGCCCAGGCTGCTCAGACCCGTCAGAAAGTCCCGCCGGCCCATGCCGGAACAACAACTGCCCGTGGAGTGCGACCGCTCGTGCCCGTGCGTGTTCATTGTGGATGCCTCCTGTCATTTGCCATGTTTCGTTGCCTTATCGATGCTGGGCCGGAGACGATTATACGTCGCCCTGCGGCACGTGCAACCATTTCCCCGAAGGCGCAGCGATTCCGCAGGGTATCTTCTCCCGCGAATTTGACGCCTGGGCCACGCCGCGGAGATCTCAGCGGGTTTCTTCCGGCTCGTCGATCTCGAAGGGCTCGGCGCCGGGACGGCGCCGCTCGGCTCTCAAGGTCAGGACCAGCGCAAAGGCGAACAGGCTCAAAACCGTGGACCAGCTCACAATCAGGAAGATCCAGCCGCCGAGCGTCATGCGACCACCTCCACCTGGCGTTTGCGGCGCCAGGCCAGCCAGATGAGAACGATCAAACCGACAAAGAACGCGAGAAGGCCGCCTCGGATCCCCCAGACGTAGGGAAGGCCCTCGACCGGCCGGTCCTTCATCCACAGCAGGACCGCCAGATCCGTCCCCCACAGCCGCAGGACCTCCAGCGGCCGGGCCAGGCCGACCTCGCCGGCCCGGTCGATCAGCCGCACGACGGGTTTCTGGAGGAACCAGAAGAACAGGATCGTCAGGAGAAAGGTCGGTGTGACGTACTTGATGACCCAGCGATAGAACCGCGGCACGTTGATGGCGGCGCCGTGGTGCATCTCCGCCCAGGCCTTGTCGATCCCGAAGGCCCAGCCGAACAGGATGGTCTCGACGGTGGCGAACACGACGATCGCGAAGGTGCCGCCCCAGAAGTCCAGCTCATCGATGACGCCCTTGCCGATCAGGAAAATGCACGCCTGGCACATGACGAAAGTCACTATGCCGAAAACGCTCACCGCCCGCAGCCTGGGCCAGCGGAACTCATCCTGGAGAAACGCGATGGCCGGCTGGGCCAGCGAGATCGACGACGTCACGCCGGCAAAGAACAGCAGGGCAAACCAGAGGAACCCGAACAGGTCGCCGAAGGCCACCTTCTGGAGGACCAGCGGCATGGTGACGAAGGCCAGGTTGAACGCCCCTTCCTGGGCGATCTGCGCCGTCGCGAGGGGACCGAAGAAGGCAAAGGCGGCGGGAATCACGATGCTGGCGCCGAGAATGACCTCCGCGGTCTCATTGGCGGCCGCCGAGGTCAGCCCGGACAGGGCCACGTCGTCCTTCTTCGTCAGGTAGCTGGCGTAGGTGAGAATGACGCCGAAGCCGACGGAGAGCGTAAAGAAGATCTGCCCCGCGGCGGCGAGCCAGACCTTGGCCTCTTTGAGGGACGCCCAGTTGGGATTCCAGAGAAAGCCAAAGCCATTGAGAACGCTGTGCTCCGGCCGGCTGGGATCGGGCGCCCCGAGCGACAGGACCTTGACCATCAGGATCACCGCAAACAGCCCGAGAACCGGCAGCAGGTATTTGCACACTCTTTCGATGCCGCGCCGGATGCCGAGGTACAGCACGAGCATATTCAGACCGAACGTGATCAGGAAGAAGCCGACCGCCGGCCCCAGGCTCGAGAAATGCTCGTTCTTGGCCAAGCCCTGGTAGCCCCGCAGGAAGCCGGACATGGCCTCGTGCGTCGTGCAGGAGTTGTACTTGCCCAACAGGGCAAAGACGCTGTAACCGAGCAGCCACGATTCGACGTAGATGTAGTACACGAACACGATCACCGGCCCGAACAGCCCGACAGCCCCCAAGTACTTGACTAGGCGGTTCTTCGGCCAGAGGGTGTGGAACATGCCCGGGGCGGTGGAGTGGCCCATGCTGCCGCCCAGCCGGCCGACCGCCCACTCGATCCACATCAGCGGCAGGCCCAGGAGGAAGAACGCCGTGAAATAGGGGATCATGAAGGCCCCGCCGCCGTTCTGGGCCGCCTGGACCGGGAAACGCAGGAAGTTCCCCAGACCGATGGCGCTGCCGGCCACGGCCATGATAATCCCCAGCTTGCTGCCCCAACGTTCGCGCGCCATAGAATCCTTTCGCCATGAAGGATGCGGCTACCGACACCGGCCCGTATTCTACTGACCAACCGCCCCCCGCAAAAGCCGAAAATCCCGTCCGAACCACGGGCGTGCGATTACGTCTTGTGGAGGCAAACGGCCCTGGGCCGAAGGCCCTGGTTTGTAGTGTGCTCGTAAGAGCATAAAAAGAGAACACGGTGCCGCTTGTGGCTTCCCTGCTCTGCTGGTCGACGTTCTCTGTGCCTCTACGAACGCACGCCACGCGGCCAGTCTGCGCCGCCTTCGGCCGCCTGATCTTCTCGACAGGCGGCGCTCCTCCCGTAGCATGGGCGTCCCGCCCATGAGTCACAGGGCCATTCTGGCCCTGCCGGCACGGGCGAGACGCCCATGCTACAAAGGAGGCCGGGTCCGCCAGCTATTCCACTCTTCCAGCATTCCCTTCCTCTATAGTATAATCAGGCCGACAGATCGAGATGGGTCACCAATGATGTTCCTGAGGTTCGCATGGCATCCTGGACGGGAGACTTCGCATGAGCAGATACAGACTGCTGCCTTGTATCGTCCTGGTCTTCGCCATTTCGGGCCCCGTGACGCCCGGCGAGGAGAGGAGGACGGTCCAGGACCCGGACCTCGATTCAGCACGGCAGAAAGCCGCCAGGGAGACCGACCGGGTCTCGCGATCCGCCGAAGATCGTCTGGCGGAGGCGCAGTATCGGGAGAAGGCCGCGGGGTTGGCCCTGCGAGTCGATGCGGGCGCGGCGGCGAGCCGGGAGAATGCGGCCTTGCTGTATTACCAGGCCCTGCTGGCCCGCCGGGAACCGGATCCGGCTACGGCCGATGTCCTCAATGCCCTCTCCCGCGGCGGGGAACCAGACCTGCGAGTGAGGGCCTTTCTGGGTCGGCATCTCGCCACGATTGAGTTGGCCCAGATCGCCTCCCAGATGCCGCACTGCCATTGGGGACCGATGCGGGCGGGCGAGCAGCAGCTCGATTTCAATCTCGGCATCCCCCTGCGCCGGCTCAGCCGCATCCTGGACGCCGACGCCCGGACCCTGGCAGCCGATGGGTACACCCGTGCGGCGTTGGCCCGTTGCCTGACCCTGCGCCGCCTGGCGCATCATGCCGCCGACGACACGTACAACCTGTTCTCCATCTCCCAAAGCATCCACACGCTGGGCCTGCTGGCGATGATGCAGGTCTTGAGTATGGGACCCACGGACCGCGAGACGCTCACCTGGCTCAAGGGCCAACTGGCGGCGGTGCCGGGGACGCCCTTTCGGCCCGCCGAGGCGCTGCACCAATGGCGGGAGGCGGAGCTGCGGTTTTGGCAGACACGCCCGAAGGGACGCGCTTTCACGCGGGAACTGGTCCTGGAGAAGGTCCCGGACGCCGACGACAGAAAGCTGCTTTCCACTCTCACCGACGATCAACTGCTGATCCTGGCCTTGCAGGGCGAGCAGAAGGCCCCCGGCCGCTATGGCATCTCCGCTCCGCCGGGACTGCTCCGGCGGGCCCGGCAGGCCTGCGACGAATTCCTGGCGGCCGCACTGGGGATCATGAACGCCGACCTCTCCTACGTAGAGAAACGCGCCAAGCTCCTGGAGATGGTCGAGACGCTGGACGACCGGGCCGCCGACGGCGATCCCATCGCCCTGCTGTCGGAGGCCCCCCGCGTGGTGGAGATCTACCACCGACTGATGGTCCGCAACGCGGTCTACGACAACCTCGTGACCGCCGCCATCGAGATCTGCCTGGCAAGGGCAACGACGGGCCCATTCCCGAAAGCCCTTCCCGCGGGCCTGCCCCAAGACCTCTTCACCGGCCGGGATTTCCTCTACGAGCGAGCCGCAGAAAGCTCCGTCCTTCGCTTCGATCCCGACAACCTCAGCCGCATCCGAGTCCGGCAATTCGAATTCCGGGCCCGAAAGAGCGGCTCTCGAAATCCGTGAAGCCGTGCTATGCTCGCGGAGCGACGATGGATGCCGGATGCGTGAAATCGCCGGCCAGACACCTGGGTGGCATGCCAGGACGTGTAGAACAATGAGGCATCCTGCTCACGAGGCGCAAGGCCATCGTGGCTCGGCTCGTCGCTGTCGTTCCACAGGCGGAAGGCGGGTGCATGACCCTTCCTGCGCGGGTGTCCCGGCCGGTCCCGACCGCCGCCGGAAAAGGGGATATTCTACTTTTCCCTCCCGGAACGGGAAAAGTAGAATGTCCCCTTTTCCTTTACCGTGCCGGGACCGAAGATCCGTTGCCCCGGAGGCGTGCAAGAACGGTCATGCACCCGCGGAAGGCCCGCGGGACTTCGATCCTTTGACAGGCTCATGCGTCTGAGTTATTGTGTGAGGTCACGGTACTGCCAAGGTTGAAGATGGGAAGATCCAGGAATCCGAGAACGTTTCTCAGCGAGGCCGAAACGGCCGCCGTCCGCGGCGCCATCCGGGACGCCGAGCAAAGTACCTCGGCGGAGGTGAAGGTCGTGCTGGCGCGCTACTGCTGGGGCAGTATCAAGGCCAAGGCACAGAGGGTCTTCCGCGAGCTCGGACTGGATCGGACCCAGCAGCGCAACTGCGTTCTCTTTCTCTTGATCGTATCGAACCGGGAGTTTCTCATCTACGGCGATGAAGGCGTTCACGAGAAGGTGGGACAGGGTTTCTGGGATGAGGTCTGCGGCCGGATGCTGGAGGTATTCCGCCAGGACAGGTTCGGCGAGGGAATCTGTGCGGGGGTTCGCCTGGCGGGATGGAAGCTGGCCGAGCATTTTCCCTATCAGCGGGACGACGTCGATGAGATTTCCAACGAGATTGTCTACCGGTCGTAACGGGATCGTCTTGGCCCTGTTGGTGCTCGCGCTGGCGGGTCTGTCGCGGGCCGGGACGAGGGACTACTCCCCCTTTCCGAACGCCGACGCCGGGTATGTCACGGACCTGGCCGGCCTCTTGACGCCGGCGCAGCAACAACAACTCGCGCGTTGGCTTCTGCACGTGGATTATTGCCCGAGGTGCAAGGGCATCTGGTTCGATGGCGACGAGTTGGAGCAGGCGTTGCCCGTCGCCGACCCGCAGCTTCGGGTGCCGCGCGACGCCGTGCCGTTGCAGACGACCTGCCCCCGGTGTGCCCAGCACCTGTACGCCTTTGTCTACCCGCGGACCCGCGTGACCATTGAAATGTGCAAAGCGTGCCGCGGCCTCTGGCTGGATGCAGGCGAGTTCAAGCAACTGCGCCAGGCGCGAGAGCAACTGCCACCGGCCGAAGAGCCCACCCCGGACACGGAAGTGGGCGGCCTCAAAGGCGCCTTGCTCCGCTTCATCGATGCCGCCCTCGAGCAACTGCTGTACTGACCGCACAGACTCCGCGGCCGTGCGGGCTTCAGAAAGTCAATGGCCCGCTCAAGAGCTAAAACCGGGTATGCCAAGACCAGATGGCATCGCCAAGGGCTCCGCCCTTGACCGTGGTTCCACGCGAATCCGCACGACCATCGTCAAGGCCGGAGGCCGGCTTTGGCGATGCCACCCGGCATAGGGCTTTAGCCTTTGAGCGGATCGTTGCAGAAAGTGGGCTCACCCGGTTCTGCGTGCTTCGGCGGCTCTTGAGGCTCGACAATCCGGTTGAACCGGATCGGCGCTTGTGATAGTATGAGGGGGTAGGAGATACACTATGCATACGGAAATGACGATTGAGGAAATCAGATCGCAGTTCGACGCAGAATGGGTGCTGCTCGAGGACCCCCGAACGGATGAGGAGTTGAACGTTCTGGGGGGCAAGGTCCTTCACCACAGCAAGGATCGTGATGAGGTCTATCGCCAGGCCGTTTCCCTGCGTCCGAAACGGTCCGCGGTGATATACACCGGCGAAATCCCGGAAGAGACGGCGGTTGTCCTGTGAGCCATTCGTTCAACTCGGAACGCGGCCTGATTGTGATCCACGCTCCCTCCGCGCGCGAGCGTTGACGGCCTCCTGGGGCTGGACTTTCTCCGGCAGCGGATCCTCACCGTGGACTTTCGACAGAGTCGTATCTTCTTTGCATAACGTAGGCAGATGCCGATCACACGCTCAAACAGGAAGGTTGTTTGGTAAAGGAGCCCTGCTATGGCCCAACGGGCCGAAACCAGAAACATGGCCGTGTTCTGCGATTTCGAGAACATCGCGCTGGGCGTGCGCGACGCCAATTACGCGCAATTCGACATCGGCAAAGTGCTCGAGCGGCTGCTGCTCAAGGGCAATCTGGTCGTCAAGAAGGCGTACTGCGACTGGGACCGCTACAAGGAGTTCAAGGGGGCGATGCACGAGGCGTCGTTCGAGCTGATCGAGATCCCGCACCTGCGGCTGTCGGGCAAGAACTCCGCCGACATCCGCATGGTGGTCGATGCGCTCGACCTGTGCTACACGAAGGAGCACCTGGACACGTTCGTGATCCTCAGCGGCGACTCGGACTTCTCCCCGCTGGTCAGCAAGCTGCGGGAGAACGACAAGATCGTCATCGGGGTCGGCGTCAAGAACTCGACCTCGGACCTGCTGATCGCCAACTGCGACGAGTTCATCTATTATGATGACCTGGTGCGCCGCCCGCCGGCACGGAAAAGGGAGCCCGCCAAAGAGGCGAGTGGCAAACCGGCCCGCGGCGCGACCGCCAAGGCCGCCAAGCCCGCCAAAGACAAGAAGCAGGAGGCCTGGGATCTGATCGTCGAGACGTACGAGGCCCTGGTGGAAGAGCGTGAAGGCGAGAAGATCTGGGGCTCCATGCTCAAACAGACGCTCCGCCGCCGCAAGCCGGGCTTCAATGAGTCCTATTACGGCTTCCGCTCCTTCAACCAGCTCCTGGAGGAGGCCCAGGCCCAAGGCATCCTGGAACTGGAGCCGGAAGAGAAGTCCGGCGGCTACATCGTCAAGGGCTGCCACGCCCGCTGATGGTCAGAGGCGCTGATTGGAGACGTGATCTGTACAGGCAAGATCCCTGAAGAGATGGCGGTTGTCCTGTGTTCTGCGCACGAGCCGGTTGACACTGCTCTATGGCCGTAGTAAAGTTGAATCATGAAGACAGTGGAACAGATTCGAAAAGAAGCAATGGCCTTACCTGTCAGCGAACGTGCCAGCTTGGCGCACGATCTCATTTTGAGCCTCGAAGATCCCGCCGCCTACGAGCTGAGTCCCGAGCAGGAAGCCGAGATTCGTCGGCGCGTCCGCCTGATCAAAAGAGGCAAAGCCGCAAGCCGTCCGGCGGCAGAGGTTTTCGCCGATATCGAGGCCAAGCTGCAATGACGCCCGTTGTCATCCTGCACGAGGCGGAGGTCGAACTGTGGGAGGCGGTCACGTTCTACGAGAACCGATGTGCCGGGTTGGGCTTGGATTTTGAGAGGGAGATCAAAGCCGCGGTTGAACTGATTCAGCAGTCTCCCGATCGATGGCCAATCCGTAAAGACGGTACGCGCAGGTGCCTGCTACGGCGCTTCCCCTACTTGGTGGTGTACGTCCACCACAACGACCAGGTGTGGGTGATCGCTTTCGCGCATTGCAGCAGAAGGCCGGGATATTGGTCCGGACGCGCCGAACAAGTGAGACCTCGGCGCAAGTAGGGCAGCGTTCGCCGGGCAAGCCGCACATCGATCGTGAGACTCGATGCTTGCCTGAGCAATGTAGTCCAGATCAGCGAACAGGGGCCGTTTTCAGGACGTGCTCGAAGAAGGTGTAGAGCTGCTCGTTGGATTCGGGGGTGGGGGCGTGGGTTGCGCGGTTGGTCATGGCGACGCGGTTCGTGTGGCCCAGGAGGCGGTTGACGGCGACGGTGTGATTCAGGGCCTGCCAGCGCAGGGGCGGGTCCTCGGCGCCGCCGGAGACTAAGAACGGCCGCGGGGCCATCAACGCGTGCAATTCATGCAGATCGCGGCCAGCCGCGATCATCGTTTTGTAGGGGCCGGTGCGCGGGCGCGCGTCGTTGGGGACGCCGCGTTGGCGCTGCTGGGCCGCGTCCCAACCCAGGTACCAGGGCTCCCAGTAATTCACGTTGGGACGGGTCTCGTCGAAGACGATCCCCGGGTCCGACCAGACGGCGCAGGCGAATTTCTCGTACAAGCAGGAGGCAAACATCGCCCACTTGCCGCCGTAGGAGTGGCCGGTGACACCGATCCGCGCGGGATCGACGTGGGGCAGATTCGCCAGGGCCGTGTGGCAGTTGGCGGCGACGTAGGCCAGCGCCGAAAGCGGCTGCCACGGCGGCTGTCCGGCGGGGGTTTCCCACAGTGGCTTATACGGCGCCTTAAGGCTGCAAAACTCCGGCGTGCCGATCGAGAGCACGACGAAACCGCGTCGGGCCAGCTCGGCGCCGAAGTCGCGCAGCTCCTTGCCCAGACCGACCGCCGTCTCCGGATCGTAGTAGACCACCAGGACGGCCGGGAACCGGCCATCTTGATTTCGGATTTCGGATTGCGGGTTGCGGATTGAAGCCGCCTTCGCGCCGTTCGCGTCGGGGATGAGCAGGTAGCCGGCCACGGTCTGGTGGTCGGGCGCGATCTCGACCAGGACCTTGTGCTGCGTGAAGTAGTCCCGGTGCTGCTGCTGGAGGTACTGGATCTTGGGCTCTTTCAGCAGCGGCGGCCAGTTACCGAGCAGGCCGCGCCAGGTCGCGAGGATCTCGGTCCGCCGCTTCTGCCAGTCCGCGGGCGTCTTGACCGGCGTGCCGTCGTCGAACGTTAGCGGGGACCTATCACTTCCCAAGTCGCCGGCGAACGGGGCCGCCGGGGTGAAGAACGGCCGGATGCTCTCGGGAAGATCCGGCGCCTGAGGTTGAGCGGCCATCGACAGCAACGAGATGAGACAAAGCACATACGCCATTTTCCGTTTCCCCGCTCATCCGGATGAAGAAGGGCCTGGTTCGACTCCGCCCAGATCATGGACCCTCTGCGTCGGATGGCAGCGTCAAGCTCGTTTGTAGTGGCGTCGTCAGACGCTATCCTAAATATGCTCTGACGAGCACACTACGAACCGGCCTTCAGCCTTGCCGCTGCCACCCGCCAGGACTGTTACCCGGTTCTGAACCAGACCCCAAAAAGGCCCGACGGTCTTGGGGGCCGCCGGGCCTGTGGCCTCAAACATCCACGATGGGCGATCGCCGTGACAGCCGGCCATCATCCATCATCAATCATCCTTCATCGATCCTTACACCAGCTCATCGCGGCCGGTGGCGATGGGATGGAACAGGCCGGGGCCCGGCTTGACCTCCTTCGGCACCAGCTCCTGCTTCGAAGCGCCGAGCAGCCACTTCCACGTGAACGTGCGGCCGGTATAGGCCGCGATGCGGGTGCCGATGGCCGTCAGCGTGCTCTCGGCGACCTGGACGCCCTCGTTCAGGGGCCGGCCGCTGCGGATGCTCGCGATCAGGTCCTTGTGCTCCTGCACCATGGGGTCGATGCCGCCGCCGGGGAAGGTCCAGGCGTTCTCGCCCGTGATGGTCCGGTGGCAGTCGCTGGTGCCCTTGGTGCCGACGATCTTCTCGCCGTTGCGGCCCGAGCCGGGGCTGTGGCCGCTGAAGCTCAGGCACCGGGCGCCGTTGGGATATTCGAACTCGGCGAAGATGTGGTCCCAGATGTCGCCGTTGTACTTCTCCCAGTTCTCCTCGCTGCCGTTGTTGAAGGCACGGCAGACTTCCTTGGCCGTGCGAACCTGGTCCTGGTTGGTGCTGCGCCACTGGCGGCCGCCGACCGCGGTGAACTTCGCCGGCGGGCCGTTGAAGCACCAGTTCATCACGTCGATATTGTGGATATGCTGCTCGCAGATCTGGTCGCCGGAGAGCCAGGTGAAATGGTACCAGTTGTGGCACTGCCACTCCATCTCGCTCATCTTCTGGTCGCGTGGGAGGCCCTTGAACCAGATGCCGCCGCCGTACCAGTAGCACTGGCCGCCGACCAGCTCGCCGATCGCACCGTCGTGGATGCGCTGCATCGTCTCGACGTAGCCGGCCTGGTGCCGCCGCTGCGTGCCGGCCACGATGGCCAGGCCCTTTTCTTTGGCTAGGTTGGAGGCCGCGATCACTTCCCGGCAGCCGGCCACGTCGGTGGCGATCGGCTTTTCCGTGAAGATGTGCTTGCCGGCCTTGACCGCCGCCATCAACTGCGGACCGCGAAACGCCGGGGCGGTCGCCATCAGCAGCAGGTCCGCCTCGCACCGGGCGATCTTCTCGTGGCAGTCGAAGCCCCAGTACAGGTGGTCGTCGTTGATCTTGATGCGATTCTTGATCGCCTCGTTCTTCACGAGACGATCCCGGGTTCCCTTGACCTGGTTCTCGAAGAGGTCGGCCAGGGCAATGATCTCCACGGCGGGATCGGCCTCGAGACAGTTGCGGATGGCCCCGTTGCCGCGGCCGCCGCAGCCGAGCATGCCCACCCGGATTCTGTCGGACCCTTGTGCGTGGGCCATCTGGCCCAGCACGGCCGCCGTCACGCCGGCCACGCCCGCGCTCGTCCCGGATATCCCTTGGTTCACTTGCGATGACATATTGGAAATCTCCTTCGTTCTTGGTTCGTAGTGACGCCGCGAGGCGTTCCTGGTTATGCCCGGACGGGCACACTGGGGTCCCCAACGCACCATTCCGCATTGGGGGCCCCACTACAAACGGGCTCAGCCGCGTTTCTTGCGTGCGCCGTCTTCCGCCACGTAGCCCGGGATCTGGTACTGGCCCGGAATCGCGACCGCCGGCACCGGCATCGCGTCGCTGAGCTTGAGGCCCTCCGGCGGCACCAGGTCCTGCGTGCCGCGGCCGACGAACCAGGCCCGCTTGAACTGCATGCGGGCATAGGCCGACTCGCGGCCCATGATCGCGCAGAGCGTGCTCTCGGCGATCCGCTTGCCCTCGTTGAGCGGCTTGCCGGCGCGGATGCTCTGGATCAGGTCCGTATGCTCCTGCACGTAGGGATTCGGGTTGGGACCGTCATATTTCCACGGCTTCTCGCCCACGATGGTCCCGGCACAGTCGGTGAAGCCCTTGGTGCCGACGACCCGCTCGCTGACGTTGGGCGTGGTGCCCTCGATCTGGCGGCACATGCTGATCGTCTTGACATCGCCGGGATAGGTGAACTCGACGCCGAAATGGTCGAAGATGTTGCCGTATTCCGGGGCGGTGCGGTACTGCCGGCCGCCGAGGCCGTGCACCGTCTCCGGCTGGACATCCTGGAAGGCCCAGTTGACCACGTCGATGTTGTGCACGTGCTGCTCGCAGATGTGGTCGCCGGAGAGCCACGTGAAGTACAGCCAGTTGCGGACCTGCCACTCGACGTCGCCCTCGCCGGGCCGGCGCTTGTTGACCCAGAGGCCGCCCTGGTTCCAGTAGCACTGGGCCGAGACGATCTCGCCGATCGCCCCGTCGTGGATCCGCTTCATGGTCTCGACGTACTTGGCTTCGTGACGGCGCTGCGTGCCGGCGACGACCGCCAAACCCTTCTGGGCGGCCTGCTCGGAGGCCTCGAGCACCATCTTGATCCCCGTGGGACAGACGGCGACGGGCTTCTCCATGAACACGTTCTTGCCCCGGCGGATCGCCTCGACGTAGTGCGCGGGCCGGAAGCCCGGGGGCGCCGCCAGAATCACCAGGTTGATGTCGTCCAGGGCCAGCAACTGCTTGTAGCTGTCGAGCCCGACAAAGCAGCGGTCATCCGGCACCTGGGACTCCTTCACCTCCTTCTTCGCCCGCTGGATGCGGTCGGCGAAGGGATCGGCCAAGGCTACAATCTTCACGCCGGGCGCGGAATTGAGACAGTCTATCGCCGCCCCGGTCCCGCGTCCCCCGCAGCCGATGACACCGACCCGGATCGTGTCGCTGCCCGCCGCATACACCAGCGGTCCGGCCGCCCCCGAGATCATCAGGGTCCCGGCCGCCGCGGCCGAACTCCGCAGGAGTTCTCGTCTAGTCCACGTTCGTTTGATCATAGGTTCACTCTCCAATACAATTCGTGACACGCGACCCGTGACCCGGACCACGGACCCCGGGTCACGTTCCCGCCCTGTCAGACGCTTGCCGCCGGCGGATTATTGACCCATTATCCCCCCCGCCCCGGGGATTGCAAGCAAGTTCTTGGGACATTCCGCCGTCTGCCGACCACGGCTCTTTCATAATGGAGACCACGGAGAAATGGAGGCGAACCGCGTAGAACAGCCGCCCCCGGCTGAGGAGGCAAGGCGGCAGGCCGCAACGGGGAACTGAGAACTGTCAACTGGCAACTGATCTCCAGCCACAGAGGGCACCGAGGGCACAGAGCGGACGGACGACAGAAGACAGCCCATCGAACCCTCTTCGCCGCAGGAAACGCCAAAAGACCCGGCCCGGCCGGCGGCCGCAACCCAAAGGCTACTCGCGCAGAGACGCCAAGACGCAGAGATCAGAACCCGTAGGGTGGGGCTGGCCCCGCCGAATCCCCGAGAACCGGGAAACCTCTTCGCCGAAAGAAACGAAAGAAGGCGAAAAAAGGGGGAGGACAGCCGCCCTCGGCTGTCAAAACGACAGAGAACGGGCAACCCGGAACGGACAACTGTCTTTCAACCGCCGATGAACGCAGATCAGACAAGTGCGAGCGGAGCGCGGCAACCTCTGGCCACAGGCCAACACCTGCGGAAGGGCGGATTTTTCAGGATAAGTTCTTGGCGCCCGGGCGGCGGGGGGTATAATGCACAGTCGGTTGGTGCGCCCTGTATGAGGATGGCCGCCAATGAGCATATACGGATGGGAGATACGAGACCGGGACACGGGGTATCCCCCACAACCACGACGCAACGGCGCTACGCGACGCCAGGCAAGACCTTGGCGTGGAGCCGCGGGAAGGCGGTAGTCGGTAGTCCGGAACAGGCACGAACGGTGAAGGCCCAGGAAAGGCAAGACGTGGGCCCGTGGTCAGGAGGCTCAAATCGGAGAATAGAAAACTCGAATACACGATAGCTGCGTAGCTTCGGCTGCTGTCTACAACGAAACTGGCAATTTCAAACACAAGGCAGCGCTAAGGTACGCCCCGCATTGGGGCGTGCCGAAAGCGTTCTTGTGTGGGCATGCCAGTGCCTGTTGTGGGACGTGAGTAAGCACGTCCCAGTTCGTTTCCGGGCACCACGACGCTCCAGGCGTTGGAGTGCCTGTACTGGCGGCAGCCGGTACTGAAGGATGGGAGATACGAGACATCGGAAGTGGTATCCCCCGTATTCCGTTGGTTCGCCGGAGGGGAGCGTTTCTCATCCGGCCGGCAACTGCGTCCTGGGGACTGTGAAGCGATCCGGACGCTGAGGAAGATGCGAGCATGAACGTGAGGACGAGAATTACGGCGGCACTGCTGGTCGCATTGTACACCGGGACAGATCTTCTCGCATATGAGAGAGATGTGCATACATGGATTGCCGATCAGGCAGGAAGACTATATGCAGAGATGTACGAACGGCCTGAGCTCACATGGGTTGTGACAACACGTATCGGAGGATATCTTGGTTCGCGCAATTATCCCACAGATGCCAACGAATACCTTGCTGGCAATGAACCAAAAGATAGCAGAGCCTGGTCTGGCTACTCCTTTATTGAGGGGTCGTTCGAAGAAGACACCTGGGGGGTGTGGTGGCGGCACTTCGTCCAAGGGCCTGAAGGAACAGACTTGACGACCGGATTGTCAAGGAATTGGTATGGAGATATCTTTACGCGCGTTCCAGCGAACTATCGATGGCAGGTGCGCTACGACGTTTCCACACATGGGTACGACGGACCATATTGGTCGGCATATGAGGCCGCATGGCTCGAGTTTGATAGGGCGACAGCTTGGTGGACGGGTGGAGGAGCGACGACATGGGATGTAGCTGAATTCAAGACCATTTCTGTTACAATGAGGGACCGGGAGAAGGCGTATTACCATCTGGGCCGAGCGGCTCACCTGCTGGCAGACATGACGCTGCCTGTCCACGTGCGTGGTATCCCCCATGATGGAACCGTCGCCCACAAGGACAGGTACGAAGAACAGGTCAAGAAGAATGGCACACATCCATACATGAACTACGGTATAGGGTCGACTAGAAGCGAACCAGACAAATTGCGCGTGCGTACCTATGCATCCCTTGAGGAACTATTTCGACAAACTGTCTGCTACACGGCGGAGTACCCATCAGTGCGTAATCCTGCTGACGTAGCACTACGCCATACAGTGACGAGCAATCCTGCCACCGTCGAATCAGCTTCTGTTAGTGACGACGCTCGGCATCTTTCTAGTCACATCCAGAGCTTGCTGAAGGACAATGATTCTTACATCAAATCAGAAGATATTGATGCCTACGTGGACGCTCTCGCTGCTGACCTCTTGCCCTTTGCGGTTGAGCAGACGGCGGCGCTGATTCGCTTGTTCTACAAGCAGGTTCATAACACCGGTATTGACCTCGCCGATTTGACATTGAATCTATCATCGGACTCCGAAGTTCCGACACGTGTGTCGGGCGATTCTGTCATAGTAACAATCAAGGCGCAACACCCCAGTGGTGTTGCCAGGAATCGCTACAGTTTTGCGCTGAAACGCAAAGTGGGAAGTAGTTGGTCATCCGTCAGTAACCTGGCGGACCAGTCGAATTCGATTACCTTCAGTGGCCTTGCTGCGGGTATATACCAGGTCACTGCAACGGCTGTTAACGGCGTTGACAAAACTGGCAGCAAGATCGGGTATTTCTCTAATGCAGACATCTCCCAGCCAAGCAATGCTTGGCAGGATGCCGCGTCTTTAGGTCTAATAGAAGGGGAATGGACGGGCCCGAAAACAAACCTTGCATCTGGCAAAGTACACTATTATCGATTCACTATGGCAGCTACTGGTACGGATCGAGACTATGCAGAAATCCTTATCACGGGTAGCGGGCAAGGAAGCGGGGATCTGGACATATCTCTTGGCAGAGTCAGTGGCTCTTCGTTCCGCCCGGCTAAAGGAAAATGGTGCGATGTGAGTTCGTCGTGGAATAACAACGATCTGCGTCCTTCTGATCCCAGAACGGAAAGGCTTTCCCTGAAAGGTCTGGGCCCAGGTGAATACTACGTCATCATCTATGGCATGAGCGGCCTCGATGGCGATGAAGCTCTGACAAATGTAAACGTCAATTTCGCTGGCACTGAAAGTGGGGAGTACAGGCTACATATCCGTGCTCCAATGCCGGATTCCTATGAACCAGATGACACAGCAGAGCTCGCTTCCCCTATTCAAGCGGATGGTGCTCCACAGCATCACAGGCTGCCTGGGGGCGATGTTGATTGGGTCAAGTTCCAATTGAATCAACTGTCAGAGGTGAGTATTGCCACTGATGTCGTGCTCGGTGATCTTAATACCAACGACTTGGGGTTGCGCATAACCCTTTATGGTCCTGACAGTTCAGGTGCGGTGATTGCCACACATTACAACGCCAAAGGTGACGCCAGGATAAACCGGCACGGAGATAGCTCGCTCGCGCCTGGCACGTACTATTGCCGTTCTGAAAGCGACACAGACAACGACATCAGGCACTACACAATTGTGGTGACCGCCAGTCCAAGGATTCTGCCCAATCTGCCACCGGCTGTACCTCACGGGATCGCTCCCCCTGACGGGGCAACTGGAGTGAACTTGACGCCGACACTAGAATCTTCGCCCTTCTCTGATTGGGATTCCGGCGACGTGCACCAAGCCAGTGAGTGGCAGATGTCCACTACGAGTGATTTCTCATCTCTCGTCTGGCAGAGTGGACAGACCACCAGCAGCAAGACCTCCGTTACTCTACCGCCAGGCCAATTGAGCTATGGGGTCATGTACTATTGGCGCGTGCGCCATCAAGACAGTAGCGGAATAGCGAATTCGTGGAGCGATTGGTCCATACCTGCCTCGTTCACTACAACAATAGGTAACCTGCAGGTCGGCGCAACAATCACACCACCTGCTGCATCCGTCGGTGGTACCGTGGAGTTCAGCGCAACGGTCACGAGTTCGGCAGACGGCCAACCTATTTCGGACGCGACGGTGCAAGGGATCGTGCAACGGGACAGCGGCAGTGGTTGGGAGACCATTGCGACTGTCCCGCTGGGGTGGTCCCCTGAACAGAACCGGTTCATGGGCCAGAGTTCGGAGATTGCCTCCAGCGGCCAGTACCGTGCGTACGTCGTCGCTGAGAAAGACCTGTATCAG
>VGYL01000017.1 GCA_016872975.1 Planctomycetota bacterium | reverse complement strand
GCGGCAGGCCGATCCTGACCCGTTCCTTGTCCTCCACCCTCAGACGCAGGAGCGCCCCGCTGGGACAGACCTCGGTGCATTGGGTGCATCCCTCGTGGCAGTAGCCGTTCCGGAAGTTCAGGACCGGGGTCCAGAAGCCGGACCATCCATGTCGGCCCGGGTCCCGCTCGATGATCCCGCTCGGGCAGGACCGCAGGCAATTGCCGCATCGCGTGCACAATCCCACGAAGAGCGACTCCCTTCGGGCGTTCGGGGGACGCAGCGGGCGGGGCCCGTCTGTCCCGGCCCAACTCGCGATCCCCGCCGCACCGGCGCCGGCCACCGCACCGAGGAGCAAGCGCCTGGAAAGGCCGTCGTCCGCGCCTGTCGCATCCAGGGACACGGCGCTGCGCCGCGCGATGCGACGCACCGACCTGGGACCTGCATACAGCAGATCCTGGAATGCTCCCAGCGGGCATACACGACCGCACCAACTATGCGGCCACAGGATGCTCGCGAGCAAAACCGTTGCGAACCCCACCGCCGGCCAGACGGCATAGCCCAAATGCCGCTCACCGGCAACGAAGACGCCGGTGAAGATCGCCAGGGGGTCCAGCCACAACAGCAACGGGTACCCCAGGCAGGCCCCGCCGAGCGTCAATACGACGATCCAGGGTCCCACCCGAGGCATTCGCCTGACAGGGGGTGCGCGAAGCCAGCCCTTTGTGGCACGGGCCTCCTGCCCGTGAGAAGGTGTGTGCGAAGCCAGCATTCTCTGGGTGGCATCGTCACGCGGAGTCTTCGGAGCTTGGCAATGGCGGATCTCCCGTGCGCCGGACCATCGCCAAGGCCTACCGGCCTTGACGATGCCACCCTTCTCACACACCCCCTGAGGGGTTCCGGAAATGCGATCTTGGCGTTTTGGGAGCCCATGTTGACGACGGCGTCTCAGCCAGCCAACCCCGTCCAGGCAGAACCCCATCGGGCACACCCAGCGGCAGAAGAACCGACGCTTCAGCAGGACCACGACCCCCACTGCCAAGCCCAGCCAGGCGACAGCGAGTAGCTGGCGACCGGCAATCGCTCCGGCAACGGCCACAAACGGACTGAGGGCCGGAATCCAAAGCGACGAATTGACACCCGGCAGGACGGGCCAAAGCGCCAAGACGGCTGCGAGAAAGCAACCGCCTCGAACGAAAGGCCCCAGGCGTCCTTGGCGCGCTGGGACCGTAGCTTCCGGCGTAATCTGTGGTTCTGTCTGCTGGCTCAACCCAGGTAGGCCTCCTGCTGCCGCAGGATCTTCTGCACCTTGGCGACCTCGACCTCGCGGGGACGGCACCGGTCCTGGACCGCCACCGCCGCGGCGACCCCGGCCGCGTGACCGGTCACGAAACAGTTGGGGATCAGGCGGACAAGGTCCGCCATCCGCATATCGACGCTGATGCACCGCCCGGCCGCGAGAACGTTTTCGACGTTGTTCCTCGGGACGAGGGCCCCGTAGGGAATCTGCCACTCGTCGTGATTGGCCCGTTCCGAACCGCCCACGCCCACCACGTCCGGAAACCGGGTCCCCGCCTTCAGGTCGGCCAGCGTCACCGTCTTGAGCCCGTGGAGCACCCGCGTGATCCGCACGCCCACCTGCGGGGCGGTTTCCATAAGATACACCGGCTCGTAACCGGGGGTGCGCCGCGCCCGCTGAATGCTCGTCCAGATGAACTTGCGATGGTTCAGTTCCATCCGCGTGAGCGTCGCCACGTCCAGGCCATCGACCTCCGGCCCGCGCAGATTGACCCAGTTCACGCCTGGTACGGGGGTATGCGAGCCGAGGTGTCTGGGCGTGGGCGAACCCGTGGCCTTCTCGCCGTCGACCCGGTCGAGATTCCCCACGCGCGAGACCAGGCCGACGTTGTGCGAACGGTGCTCGAATTCAGCGCCCCCGAACGCGAACACGTCCCCATCGCCGGTGGCGTCAACGACCACTTTGGCCAGAATCGCCTGTCGCCCCGACTTGCTCTCGAACACCACGCCCTGAACCGCATTGTCATTGACGACCGCCTCGACCCCCCAGCAGTGCAGGAAAACGTTGACGCCCGCCTCCTCGATCATCTCGACCATGATGTACTTCGCCGCTTCGGCATCGACGGTCGGATTGGCGCCGGGCTTGCGGTCGATGATCGCCCCGTCCAGCTTGTCGAGGCGGCGCATCATCTCCTCGCCGATCCCCTGGCAGACCTGCTTGTTGCCTTTGACGATGTGCCCGAGGATCAGCAGGACCAGCCCGCCCGTCCACAGGCCGCCGAAATGCCCGTAGCGCTCGACCAGGGTCACCTTCGCGCCGGCCCGCCTGGCGGCAATCGCCGCGACGACGCCGGCCGATCCGCCCCCGACCACGAGCACGTCGGTCGTATCGAGAACGGACAACTCCCGGCTGGGCTGGATCACCTTCCCGTCGACCACGGTGGCGTTGGCCCGATTGGGATGGACCTTGCCGCTGGCAATCACGGAACTCTGGAAACCGCTGGATTCGCCCACGTTCTGCCCCCGCGACGGCGTGGAGCCCAATCCCGTCGCCAGCCCGGAAAGCCCAAGCACCCTCAGACACTCCCGCCGATTCATCGAATCGCTCATCGATCTACTCCCCATCATTGCCGACACCCTTCTTACATGCACCGAGCACCGCGTTTCACAGGTACTGCGACCATGGTTGAGGTTGCTTCGTCGCTGCGCTCCTCGCAATGACATGATTGCCGCGCTCGGCGAGCCTCGCTCGCAATGACATGGGGCGCCCCCGTATGTCATTGCGAGGAGCTTCAGCGACGAAGCAATCTCTACTCTATCGTCCCAGGACTTGCGAAATGCCATACTGGGACCCAGACACAGGCCACGGCCCATTGTACGCCGCAACGTGACACAGGGCAAACGTTGTTTGGTCTTGACGAACCACCGACCGACCTGGATACTGAAGCCACGCATGCAGCCGGACCCGACTGCAAAGTGGAACGCATTGCCCGAGTATATGGATCAAAGGAGAGAAGATGACCGCCGCATACCTCCGACTCAGCCGCCGATGTCTGATTGCCGTATTGTGGGTTGTGATTCTCTCGGCCGGGGTGAGAGTTGCCGGGTCCGACGAGCAGATTGCCGGGACGTACATTCCCAGGCTGGAGAAGATCCTGACGCAGAACATCGTGCCGTTCTGGTATGATAAGAGCATCGACCGCGTCCACGGCGGGTACACGATCAGCTTCGACGCCCAAGGCAGGCTGAGAGAGCCGGTGACGAAGATGATCGTGACCCAGGCACGGCAGGTGTGGCTGTTCTCGCGGCTGGCCCGGGCGGGCTATGAGCCCAAGAAGTACCTGGAAGCCGCGGAACATGGGTATCGGTTCCTGCGGGAGAAGATGTGGGACCCGGTCCATGGCGGGTTCCACTGGGAGGTCGATGTCACCGGCAACCAGAAGCTGCGGCCCAACAAACACCTGTACGGCCAGTCGTTCGGGCTCTATGCGATTTCGGAGTATTACCTCGCCAGCGGACGGCAGGAGGTCCTGGACTTCGCGATCCAGTTCTTCAACCTGCTGGAAGAGAAGTCGCACGACAAGGTGCACGGCGGCTATTCCGAGTCCTTCCGCCCGGACTGGACGCCCGCGCCGGCCGGGGAGAACTCGTACATGGGGGCGCCCTCGGGCCTGAAACTGATGAACACGCACCTGCACCTGCTCGAGGCGATGACGACCTTCTACCGGGCGAGCAAGCTGCCGCTGGCGCGGGAGCGGCTGCTGGAGTTGATCAACATCGAGAGCAACACGGTCGTGCGCAAGACGATCGGCGCGTGCACGGACAAATACGATCCGGATTGGACGGTGCGTCTGGACAGCGGCTATGACCGCGTCTCCTACGGCCACGATATCGAGAATGTCTGGCTGCTCATGGACGCCTGCGACGCGGCGGGCGTGTCGAACTGGCCGTTCCTGGACCTGTACAAGACCCTCTTCGAATACTCCCTGAAGTACGGCTACGACGAGCGCCAGGGCGGCTTCTTCTACTCCGGGCGGTTCCACACCGTGGCCGACGACCGCAGCAAGTCCTGGTGGGTCCAGGCGGAGGTGATCGTCAGCGCCCTGTACATGTACCAGTACACGAAGGACCCGAAGTACCGGGCGGTCTTCGAGAACACCTTCCGCTTCATCGAGACCCGGATGGTGGACTGGGAGGTCGGCGAATGGCACAGCACGGTGACCGCCCAGGGCGAGGCCCGGGGCGACAAGGCCAGTCCCTGGAAGGCTGGCTATCACAACGGCCGGGCCATGATCGAGTGCCTGGAGATGCTCAGAAGCCGGCAGAACTGACCCGTGCGAGCGAGAAGGAGAGGATATTCCCATGCCCAATAGTGCTGCAGCAGGTGCGGGGGCGTCGGTGGCGGCCCAGGAAGCCATCGCCAATGCCATCCGGGCGTCCGGCGCGATTGTCAGCGTCGAGCCGCGCGATTTCGAGGCGATCCTCCGCAAGACCGAGGCGCCGCTCGTCGTCACCGCCCAGGGCGGCGTCTTCACGACGAAGTACTACTACCTG
Organism: Planctomycetota bacterium; assembly: GCA_016872975.1. GTDB lineage: Bacteria > Planctomycetota > Phycisphaerae > Sedimentisphaerales > Anaerobacaceae > PLanc-01. Next base: position 20,841 of record VGYL01000017.1, on the reverse strand, counting down.
ACCCCCTACAAGGGACTGATCTTCTACACGAGAACCGAGACCCCGCTGCTGCTGCCGCCCAAGACCGAGCTGATCGCCGCCCGCAAGATCTGGATACCAAGTTGACGGCGCGTGGCGCGGTTGCGGAAGATCGTCAAGCGGCTGCAGTTGCGATGCTCGTTTCGGTGACAGAGTTCGGAGTCCCGCCTTCAGGCGGGTCCGAAAGGTGTGTGAAAAGTGGCACGGGCATCCTGCCCGTGGGGTCTCGTGGCATCGGCATCCTGCCGATGATCCATGGGCTGGAAGCCCATGCCACGTAGAACCGGCTCTTCATACACCCTCTGAGAACATGTATGGGAACCGCCATCTGTCGTGTCGCGGGCGTCCCGCCCGTGCGTGTCGAAGGCGTCCCGCCTTCGATTCGAGGGCCAGAGGCCCTCGACACGCGCGGACAAGATGTCCGCGACACGTTTTCATACACGTTCTGAGAGTCTTCCGGCGCAGCCGGGTCCACCTTTTATGGACACGGAAGAGAGGAAGGTCGGACTATCTTGACCCGCCTGAAGGCGGGACTCCAAACAGCCGCGTGAACGCGGCGCTCCCAACGGGCTATTCGATACGTTTGTGGTACAAGCGCGTATGGAGCTTGTTCTGCCGGGCGGTCCAGCGTGGGTCGTCTGGGTTCGTAGGGTGCGTACCACGCACCGCCCCATCATCGCCAGCTTTTGCTTGCAGACAAGTATGATCGACGGTAGAATACGAGCATGCAGGTATTTATCAGCTACGCTTGTGAGGATAGGGAGCTTGCCAAGCGACTCAGCCAGTGGCTCGAAGGCGCCGGGTTTGAGGTCTGGCTCGATGAGAACCAGATCCTGCCCGGCGATAATTGGGCCGAGAAGGTAGCTCAAGCCTTGAAGGAATCCCAGGCGATGGTGGTCTTGGTCAGCCCCGCCGCGATGGAGTCCAAGTGGGTGCGTCATGAGATCGAGTATGCGCTGGGCGCGAAGGAATACAGCGGACGGCTGGTGCCCGTCTTCGTCGGATCGCCGGACCGGATCCCCAAAGACAAGTTGCCTTGGATTCTCCGCCGGCTGAGAGGCATCGAACTGACGGATCAGGCCCAAGAGGAGGACCTGCGGGAGATCGCCGAGGTTCTCTCCACGTCGAACTGAGACCGAAGGCTGACGTAAGCTCATGTTACCGAATGAGATCTTCTTGTCACACTCGTCCAAGGACAGGAAATTTGCGGAGGGGTTGGCCCGCATGCTGAGAGCCCACGGGCTGCCCGTCTGGTTCAGTCGGACGAATATCCGGGGTGCCCAGCAGTGGCATGACGAGATTGGGGCGGCCCTGAAGCGATGCGACTGGTTCGTGGTCGTGCTCTCGCCGCATTCCGTCGGCTCGATGTGGGTCAAGAGGGAGCTCTTATTCGCCCTGCAACAAGATCATTTTGAGAACAGGATTGTCCCCCTTCTCATGCAACCGTGCGATCACGAGAGATTGTCCTGGACGCTGACGCTCCGTCAGTTCGTCGATTTCACCGGTGCGTTCGACATCGGGTGCCGCGATCTTCTCCGGATCTGGGGGATCGGCTTCGATCCCGGCGCACGATCCCTGGCCTGATCTATCACAAAAGGAAGGCAGGACTGTCTGACCCGCCTGAAGGCGGAACTCCGAACGGCCGCGTAAACGCGGTACTCCCAACGGGCTACTCGATCCGCTTGCGGTAGAGGCGGGTCTGGAGCGTGTTCTGCCAGGCGGTCCAGTTGGACTCGCTCAGCTCCTCGTTGATGGCGGAGGTCACCTGGTTCATCTTGGCGTCGAGGTCGTCGAGGTAGTAGACCATGAAGGCCTCGGCGGTGGCCGGCAGCTTGGGGGAGCCGAATTCGAGCTTGCCGTGGTGCGAGAGGATGATGTGACCGAGCGCATCGAGGATCTCGGGACTGATCGCGGTGCCCTGGGCCGCCAAGGCATCGGCCTTGCGGTGGATCATCAGCAGGCTCTTGCTGATATGGCCGATCAACTGGCCCGAATCGGTGTAGGAGAAGGCCATGTCGTAGGCCAGTTCTTCGGTCTTACCGATATCGTGCAGAAAGACGCTGGCCAGGACGAGGTCGGCCTGCACCTGCGGGTACAGGGGCAGGATCGTCCTGGCGACGCGGAGCATGCCATGGGTGTGCTCCAGGAGGCCGCCGATGCAGTCGTGGTGCATCTTCATGCCGCCCGGGGCGCTGCAGAAGCCCTTCATCAGGGGCTCGTCCGCCAGAAACGCGGCGGTCAGGGCCGCCAGTTGCGGGTGCTTGATCGTGCCGACGATCTCCTTGACCTCCTTGAACATCTGGCCGACGTCCTTGGCGGTGCGGGCCAGGTAGTCCTCGACTTTGACCTTGCTCGGGTCGATGGCGGCGATCTGGTTGACGACGATCTGCAGGTTGTTCTGGTACAGCTCGCTGCGGCCCTGGATGTGCACGAATCCCGGCTTGGGCAGCGACTTGTAGACGACCTCCGACGCCTGCCACATCCGCCCGTTCAACTGGCCGGTGCGGTCGCACAGGAACATCGCGATATACAGGTCCCCGCGGGAGGTGCTACGGAGGATCGGCTCGCGCACGACGTAGATCCCGTTGATCGTCTCGCCCGCCCCGATCTGGTTGATGAACTTATGTGCCGGTGGTTGTGCCTGTGCATGCGCCATCATGGACTCCGTACTCAGTGTTACCTCTGAAAAAGACAAGCGGCCATCTTAGCGGCCCCGCCCCGTCATGGCAAGCAAGGATTCTGCGAAAGAACGGTTGCATCGGCGCCGTTCGGAGTGAGGGCCCAAATGCAGTCTACCGCGCTTGGGGTCCCAATTTCGCCTTCGCACAGCACTCTTCCGAGATCAATGGCATACCCCACTGCTTCAGGATGTCGGGCGGTTGATACGGATGAGCGGGCTCGACCCCTGGCCCTGGGTGGCCAAGGCTTGGTGGATCCGATGCGCCAAGCCAATGAAGTCCGCATCGACGGTGCAGGCAACGATGCCGCAATGGTCCTGTTGCTGGTGCAAGCGAATGAAGTGCTTGCGGTTAAAGGTTAGGACCATACGCCCTTGGGCACATGCCGACGCCAGTACCGCTTCATCCGGTACTGCCTGACCCGCTTGGCCTGTCTCCTGAATGGTCAAGACATCATGTCCGAGCCGCCGCAACTCTTCCACGACGCGTAAAGGGAAAGTTCTCGTTGGCGTAAGGCGGGCCACTTATACTTCCTCGTTTTCGCGGATCTGTTGCTCGATCTCCTCCCGATGGGCGCGAAAGTAAGCCCAGGCGTTCGCGAGATCCTCGGCCCGCAAGGTCGGATAGGACCGCAGCAGGTCCGCTTCGCTGACGCCCATCTGTTTGGCGCGAACCAAGACCCAAACGGGGATACGAGTGCGCACGATACACGGCTCACCGCCACAAACATCGGGGCGACTCTCAATGCCGGGGAAAGCATCCCCCAAGTCCTGCACGATCCGCTGGAGGAGTTGTGCCTTCTCCGCCCGGGTCATTTCGCTCAGCAGTCTTTCAGCTTCTTGAACGGTATTCATGCTCCACCATCACGTTGGCTTTCGATTCATTTGCCATTATACCGCCCAACCAGGAGGACTCAAGAGGCAAGGAATCTCTGACAAGTACATAGCTTGCGTGTATCGCATTTCGGGCACCGGCGGGGACAGGTGTCACTGCTGCTCGAAGACGCGGATTCCATGTCGCAGGCTATACTGTGCGAAGCTCGCGCGCGGCGGGTCATCCAAGGATGAGACGGGAAACACATGCGCTTCCACTTCCGAGCCCACCTTCTCCATGACCAGAGCCATCGCAGCCACAAGCCCCGGCAATAGAAAAGGGCGCTATATCTGGGACCACCACGCACAGCGCGCGGGACCAAGGTGCGGGCAAATCTGCTTGTCTGACCGACTCGGCCGGGATATACTGATGGCATGACGAGCAAAGACATGGCTATCAAGACGATTCAGGAACTGCCGGACTCGGCGACCTGGGAGGAGATTGAGGAGCGGGTCCGCTTTCTAGCCGGCATCGAGAAAGGTCTAGCGGATATCAAGGCCGGCAAGGTCGTTCCCCACGCGGAAGTCAAGGAAAGCCTCAAGCGATGGCTTACCAGATAATCTGGTCCCAGACCGCCGTTGACGACCTCAGGCAGATCGTGGAATTCATCGCCTTGGATGATGCTATTGCTGCCGCCAGCCTTGCAGAGCGCATCCTCAGCCGCATCGAACGAACAGCCAAATTGCCCTTTTCCAATCGAACCGTCCCGGAGAAAGCAGTAGAATCCATACGGGAGATCATCTGGCGGCCATACCGGATTATCTATCAGGTAGACGACCAGCGAGACGCCATCCACATCCTCAGAGTCTGGCACGCCGCCCGTGGCGTCCCCGATCTTGAATGATCCGGGACGATGAGGATCTGGAAGCTGGGGGCGATAGCTTGCACCGGACGGCGGTTTCGGCTATAAGAAGAGGGTCTTTCGGAGTCTGAGTGGCCCGGATGGAAATCGCTTTATGAGGATGACATGAGATACAGCCAGTTGCTGATTCCGACGGTGAAGGAGGTGCCGGCGGAGGCGGAGATTACCAGTCATAAGCTGATGATTCGGGCGGGTCTGATCCGCAAGGTCGCCAGCGGGACCTATACCTACCTGCCGCTGGGGTGGCGGACGCTCAAGAAGATCATCCAGATTGTGCGGGAGGAGATGGACCGGGCGGGGGCCCAGGAGAGCATCGTGCCCTGCCTGCAGCCGCTGGAGCTGTGGCAGCAGACCGGGCGGGACCAGGATTACGGCGAGACCATGTTCCGGATCATCGACCGGCACGGGCGCGGCAACGTGCTCGGGCCGACCGCGGAAGAGGTCTTCACGTTCCACGCGGCGGCGGAGATCAACTCGTACAAGCAGTTGCCCGTCAACCTGTATCAGATCACGCCGAAGTTTCGTGACGAGTTCCGGCCGCGGTTCGGCGTCCTGCGGTCGCGCGAGTTCATCATGAAGGACGCCTACAGCTTCGACGCCGACGCCGAGAGCCTGCATCGGTCGTACATGGCGATGTACGACGCCTACTGCCGCGTCTTCAAACGCTGCGGCGTGGAGTACGTCATCGTCGAGGCCGAGACCGGCGAGATGGGCGGCTCGGGCTCCCACCAGTTCACCATCCCCTGCGAGTCCGGCGAGGACACGATCGTCTACACCGCCGATGGCTCCTACGCCGCGAATCTGGAAAAGGCAGCGGTCGATCCCCTGCCGAAAGAGCCGGCTCCCGGCGCGATCCCCCCCGCTGAAGACGTGTTCACGCCCAACGTCGGCACGATCGAGGCAGTATGCGGTTTCCTCAAGACCCAGTCGCGCGAGATGATCAAGACGCTGATCTTTGACGCCCGGGGCGAGGCGGTCGCGGCTCTGGTGCGGGGCGACCATGAGCTGAACCCGGAGAAATTGACTCAGGCGCTCGGCGGAGCGCATATCGAGCTGGCCAGTCCCGAGGTGATCGAACGGGTGACCGGGGCCAAGGTGGGATTCGCGGGCCCGGTGGGGCTGGCAAGCCGGGTATCCAAGCTGGTCATCGACCATGCGGTGGCCGGGATGGCGGTCGGGGTCACCGGTGCCAACAAGACCGATTATCATACGCGGAATGTCGTCCCCGGCCGGGATTTCCTGCTGGAAGGGGATAACGTCATCGTGGACGATATCCGGCTGGCCCAGCCGGGGGATACGCGTAACGGCGTACCTCTGCTATTCAAGAGGGGCATCGAGGTCGGGCAGGTCTTCAAGCTCGGCACCAAGTACAGCAAGAAGCTCGGGGCCAACTTCAAGGACGAGAGCGGCGAGCTGCACCCCTGCCTCATGGGCTGCTACGGCATCGGGATCAACCGGATCATGGCCTCCGCGGTCGAGTTGTACAACGACGAAAACGGCATTATCTGGCCCATTACGATTGCCCCGTTCGAGGCGATCGTCACGCCGGTAAATCAGGACGATCCGGACGTGGTCCGGGTCGCGCAGGAGATCTATCAGAAACTCCAGGAGGCCGGCGTCGAGGTCCTGCTGGACGACCGCGACCTGCGGGGCGGGATCAAGTTCAAGGACGCCGACCTGATCGGCATTCCGATCCGCGTCACGGTCGGTAAAAAATCTGTGGTCGAGGGCAACGTCGAGGTCAAGCGGCGGGCCGACGCCCAGAGCCAGAAGGTCCCGATCGACCAGGCGCCGGGAAAGGTCGTCGAGTTGATCGATAGGCTCAAGGAGCGAGTAAGAGTCTGAGTGAATCGCTTGCGTCGTGGCGAGGGCATCTTGCCCTTGCGTGTCGTGGGCATCCTGCCCGCGGTTCGAGGGCGCTCGCGCCCTCGACACAGAAGAACAAGGGCGAGACGCCCTCGCCACGCGGGCACGAGGGCAAAATGCCCTTGTCATCCGGGAGTGATTCTGATAGGCTGATTCGGCCGATGGAGGATGGTGTGCAGAGCACACCCTACAAAGGAGAAAACACATGAGTAGCAACCGATTGACGCGAAGAAGCATGATCCGCAACACGTCCCTGCTGGCCGCGGGGACCCTGGCCGCCCGGCTGACCGGTACCGCCGCGGGGGCCATCGACATGGACAAGATCGAGACCGTCTGCACGAAGGGCCGGATCAATCAGTCCGTGAGCAAGTGGTGCTTCGGCAAGTGGTCGCTGGACGAGACCTGCCAGGTCGCCAAGAAGCTGGGCCTCAAGGCCATCGACCTGCTGGGCCCGGGCGACTTCGCCACCGTCAAGAAGTACGGCCTGGTGGTCTCCATGGTCAACAGCCACTCGCTGACGAACGGTCTGGCCGACAAGAAGTTCCATGCCGAGTGCCTGGCCAAGCTGCAGGAAACCATCGACGCCACGTCCGAAGCGGGCTTCCCGAACGTCATCTCCTTCTCGGGCAACCGCCGGGGCATCCCGGACGACGTCGGGATCGAGAACGCGGTCGAGGCCCTCAAGAAGATCGCCGGCCACGCGGAGAAGAAGAACGTCACGATCTGCCTGGAATACCTCAACAGCAAGGTCAACCACAAGGACTACATGCTGGACAACACCGCCTGGGGCGTCGAGGTCTGCAAGCGGGTCGGCTCGGAGCGGGTCAAGATCCTCTACGATATCTACCACGCCCAGATCATGGAAGGCGACATCATCCGGACGATCCGGGACTACAAGGACTACATGGGCCACTACCACACCGGCGGCAACCCCGGCCGCAACGAAATCGACGACACCCAGGAGCTCTACTACCCGGCCATCATGAAGGCCATAGCGGATACGGGCTTCAAGGGCTACGTGGCCCACGAGTTCATCCCGAAACGCGATCCGCTGGAGTCGCTCACGTACGCCGCCCGCATCTGCGACGTCTGAGTCCGAGAAGTATCCTTACTGCGACGCACAGCCCCAACCATGGTCTTCGGCTATGGTTGGGGCATTGGTTTTCTACCGGGTCGTTGAAGAAAAGAAGAGGTTCAGGGGGGATGTGGGTATCTTTCGCCCAGCCGCAGGGCCCGCCGTCTCACACTGCGCGACTCGTCCGGGCATCTCTTCGTTCGTAGCGTGCCCGCCAGGGCGTCTTGGGAGGAAAACGCCTGGTGGCGTCACTACGAACGAGGCGGACGAAGCCGCCGTCAAGAAGGCGGCCAGGGCGGTGTCCGCCGCCTTGGCATATCGGGGGTCGCCCGTGACGCGACTCAACCCGTACAGCGTCTGGTACAGGTTCTGGTCCGTATTGTAGTTCGCGCCGTGCAGGGAAACCCGGTCCCCGGAGCGGATTCCGCGCGGAGCCTGCGGCATCACCGCGAAGGGCGCAAGTGTCTTGCGGTCCAACAACGAAATCAGCATCCCGGTATGCTCGTCGCCCCACCGGTCCACGCCGTGGACCAGCCTCGCGTCGGCAACCCCCCGGACGACTTCCAACAGGTTGTGCGGCGCGGCCCGAGGCGCCTGGCCGATCGCCTTCTCCCCGGCAACCGAGAGCCCGGACTGGTTCCACAGGAGGAAACCTGCCGCGACGCAACGAAACACGAGACGGCTCACGGTGCAGATCCTCTGAAGGTTCATGATTCCCACCCCGGGCAAAGCAAATTTGGCCACCGCAAACGGCATACGCACGAAACGGCTTGAGCGGTATGCGATCTTCCGTTGCTACTCTACGCAGTTCTCCCTCCACCCGGCCTGGTGCCGGTGGAGCGAAAACCGGCACGTATTCTATCGGAATTCCTCGCTTGGTTTCAATGGTCCTTTGAGGGGATTCGGCCGATCGGCCGCAGAAGACACTTGTGTTCTGGGACCCGGAACGATTGACCATCGTCGCCAGGGGCATCGGCCTTCCATTGACATGGAAGCTCACCGTCCCGCCGCGGTCCCGCGCGTAGACAAGGTGGGTCAGGGTCGTCTCGACCGCCGCCTCGGCCGTACGATACCGGGGCAGGCCGTTGCCTGCGTCGCGTAAGCATGCCTTATGCTCTTACGAGCACACCACAACCGGGGTGAATTTCCGTTGCTCCGGCGCCCGCAACCGGGGATAATAGCCCGTGCCGCAGGGAGGCCGTCCCCAGGCCGGCCGCCCGTGGGCGGCGCCTCGTTGCGAGCGTGGCGGAATCGGCAGACGCGCCAGGCTTAGGACCTGGTGTCCGTTAAGGACGTGGAGGTTCGACTCCTCTCGCTCGCACTTAGGTCCTTGAGGTCCCTTTTGTCCTTCGATCTTCAGGGACCCGCAAGGACCGCAAGGACTTCAAGGACCGAAGGCCCCTTTGTGCGTGGGAGCAGTCATGAAACGATACCTTCTTGGCGTGGTGTTCTGCCTCATCCTTGCTTTCTCAGTCGCTTCCTGCGCCCCGGCCGACGCGGCCCGAGGCACGAGTCACGAGGCACGTGTCACGGATCACGAGCCACGGGCCTCCACGACCCTGGCCGTGCTGGGGGCGTTTCACCAGGAGGTGGGATTGCTCAAGGAGATGCTGGCGGACGCCACGGCGCACGAGATCGAGGGGATCGAGTTCGTCGCGGGGCGGATCGGGACGATGCCGGTGGTGATCGGGTGGACGGGCGTCGGCAAGGCCAACGCCGCCATGACGACGACGCTGCTGCTCGAACACTTCCGGCCGGCCCGTGTCATCTTCACCGGGATTGCCGGCGGCGTCGATCCGAACCTGGAGCCTGGGGATATCGTGATCGCCAGGCGGACGGCCTACCACGACATGGGGACCCTGTGGCCGGGCGGGATCGAGTACGGCGGGGTCAAGAGCCGGCTCACCCATGAGCCCAACCCGGTCTTTTTCCCGGCCGACCCGGTGCTTCTGACGGCGGCGCAGGGAGCCGCCCGCCACGTGGCCCTGAACCCGATCTCCTTGGTGACGGGCGAGCGCCCGCCCCGGATCGTTACGGGGACCGTGGTGACCGGCGACGTGTTCGTGGCCTCCAAGGAGAAATGTGACCATCTGGCCGAGACGCTCGGGGCCGATGCCGTCGAGATGGAAGGGGCCGCGGTGGCCCAGATCTGTTACCAGCGGGACCTCGGCTGTCTGGTCATTCGCAGCATCAGCGACAAGGCCGACGAGAGCGCCGTGACGGACAAGCAGATCTTCTATACCATGGCGGCCGAGAATTCCGTGCGCCTGGTCGCGGAAATCGTGAAGAGCCTGGCACAGGGCAAGGAATGAGCTTCTGCCAGATGTAGACCGTATTTCCATTCTGCAATCGAGGGGATCGAATGCTGAAGAGGTACTTCGAAATCGAGCGGCGGGGCACGAGCGTACGGGTGGAGGTTGTGGCGGGTGTCACGACGTTTCTGACCATGGCCTACATCATCTTCGTGAACCCGAACATCCTCAGCGACACCGGCATGGACAAGAATGCCCTGATCGCCGTGACGTGCATCGTCACGGCCGCGGCCACCATCGTCACGGGCCTGTTCGGCAAGGCCCCGATCGCGATGGCGCCCGGCATGGGGCTCAACAGCTTCTTTGCCTACAGCCTGGTGGCGCAGGAGGAGATCAGTTGGCAGACGGGACTGGGCGTGGTGTTCCTCTCCGGCCTGTTCTTTCTCATCCTGACCCTGGTCGGCCTGCGGAAGAAGCTGGTCGAGGCGATTCCCGCGGGTCTGATCGCGGCCATCGCGGTCGGGATCGGCCTGTTCATCGCGCTGGTCGGCCTGAACAACCTCGGCCTGGTCCTGCGCGACGACAAGACCCTGTTCGTCCTGGGCGATATCACGAAGACGACCGTCTGGATCGGCCTGCTGGGTCTGGCCGTCATGGCGGCCCTGGGGCTGCTTGGGGTCATGGGCTCTTTGCTTATCGGCATTCTCGTGGCAACCGTCGTCGCGGTCGTGCTGGGCTACGTGGACCGGCCCACCGCCTGGCTGTCGCTGAACTGGCCGGTCAGGGAGGTGGCCCTGCAGCTCGATATCCGCGGGGCGCTGAAGATCAGCCTCTGGGGCAGCATCTTCACGCTGATGTTCATCGACATGTTCGACAGCATCGGCACGCTGGTCGCCTGCGGCGAGAAGGCCGGCCTGCGGGATGAGCGGGGCCAGATCCGCGGGCTGGACCGCCTGCTCGGCATCGACGCGGTCGCCACCATGTTCGGCGCCCTGCTGGGGACCTCTACGACGACCTCGTACGTGGAGTCCGCCGCCGGCATCGAGCAGGGCGGGCGGACGGGCCTGATGTCCGTCGTCACGGGCGCCCTGTTTCTCCTGGCGTTGTTCCTTGTTCCCGTGATCGCGGTGGTGCCGGGCTACGCGACGGCGCCGGCATTGATCGTAGTGGGCTACTTCATGATGAAGGAGGTGCGCCGAATCCACTTCCGCAAACTCGACGAGTTGATCCCGTCATTGATCATCGTGGTTATGATCGCGGTCAGTTTTCAGATCAGCATGGGCCTGGCCCTGGGCTTCGTCTCGTTTGCGGTGCTCAAAATCCTGATGCGCCGGGCCCGGGAGATTCGGCCGGCCATGAGGCTGATTGCGGGCCTGTCGCTGTTGTTTCTGGCGGTGCAATGGTGGCCGGCCGTGGCGGCGATGTTCAAGAGCAGTGCCCCGGCGGCCTGAGCCGGTAGGGTGGGGCTTGCCCCACCGATCCCTCTTTCCGTCAGGCAGACGAAGATGGTGGGGCAAGCCCCACCCTACATGGCTTGGCGGTTCGGCGGTGGCCGGGATAGGATTGGCATAGATTCCCGCTTTCCGTCACCCGGACGGAGATGGTGGGGCAAGCCCCACCCTACAGGGCACTGTCTCTGGCGGTCCGGTGGTGGTTGCAGGGAGCGTAGAGCGGTTGTGGTTGCGCAGCTCGTTCCGTGAGGCGTCCGACGTGGGACGAAACGAGCCGCGCGACCGTTCAACGATAGACGATTTGTTATGAAGGAGTGTGGCTATGGGCAAGGTCGGAATTGGCGTCAACATGGAGTTCGTGCGGCATGCGGACAAGCCCTTCGAGTGGGGCGTGAACAAAGCGGCAGAGCTGGGCTATGAGTACGTGGAGCCCTGGGTGCACCTGGGCCGGGAGCTGATGAGCGAGGCCGGCTACTACATGACGATCTCGATGTCGGAGGACCCCTATCGCATCCGGCGAATGTGCGAGAAGGCGGGCGTGAAGCTCTCGGGCCTGTCGTCGCATACGGCCCTGTGCCGGCCGGACGTCGGCGGCAACTACCTCAAACAGGCGATCCGCTTCGCCGCCGAGTGCGGGGCGCCCGTGGTCAATACGGATGAGGGGCCCAAGCCGAAGTGGACGACGAAGCAGGAGGACCACGTCCTGATGAAGTACACGCTGACCGAGGCGGCGGCCTTTGCGGAGAACCGCGGCATCCTGATCGGGATCGAGCCGCACCAGCAGTACAGCAAGACCCCCGCCGGCCTGGACCGCATCGCCGGCCTCGTGGATTCGCCCGCCATCGGCATCAACTTCGATACGGGCAACTCCTATCTCAGCGGCAAGGACCCGCTCGAATGGCTGGAGCACGTGCGCGACCGGCTCGTCCACGTGCATGCCAAGGATATCTCGATCCAGCACTCCCAGGCCGAGCGCGGCAAGGTCACCGGCACCCCGGCCGGCTGCGCCTGCGGTGACGGCGTCATCGACTGGAAGAAGGTGATCCAGATCTGCCGCCGGGCCAAGCGCGACATTGTCCTGAGCGTCGAGTGCGGCACCATCGAGCAGGCCGAGCGGAGCATCCAGCACCTCAAGCAGTTCGTCTGACAGTAGCATGGGCGTCCCGCCCATGAATGGCACGGGCGTCTCGCCCGTGAGTAGCATGGGCGTCCCGCCCATGAAATGACACGGGCGTCTCGCCCGTGAGTAGCATGGGCGTCCCGCCCATGAAGTGGCACGGGCGTCTCGCCCGTGGGCTTTGGTGGCATCGGCATCCTGCCGATGGTTCATGGGCAGGATGCCCACGCCACGAGAAGGAGAACGCATGAGCAAGGTCAACCTGTTGCTGAGCGTCATGGCAATTGGCGTATTGACGACGGCCGTTCCCGTGCCGGCGGCGCGGGGGCAAGGGCCGCTCCAGGTCACCGTGGACGCCAATAGCGTCTGGGTCCGGGCGGGCCAGTCGCCGGTGCTCGAGTATCGCTATGGCGATGTCCCGTTCAAGCCGTACGTCAAGGAGTTGTACACGCCCAACGGACGGAACATCCTGCTCGATGCCCCGTCGGATCACCTGCACCACCATGCCCTGATGTTCGCGGTCGCCGTCAACGGACTGAACTTCTGGGAAGAGACCCCCAAAGCCGGCCGGCAGGAACAGAGCGGCGCGATCCAGGTCCTGACAGGCAAACATAAAGGCGGTTGCCGTGCCGCGTTCACTACGAATCCCGCCTGGCTTAGAGCCGATGCGAGTGGCCGCCAGACCGAGATGCTGGAGTCGCGTGCCATCGAGGTTTGTCAGGTGGACAAGCTGCGGGCCACGGTGGTCACCTGGCGAAGCGAGCTGAGCAATCCGGGGCCCCGGCAGACGGCAACCCTCTCCGGCTCCCACTATCACGGACTGGGCCTGCGGTTCGTGCGCGCGATGGACGGGGGCACGTTCTTGAACGCCGATGGGAAAGAGGGGACGGTCTTTCGCGGCGACGAGCGGCTGGTCCCGTCGGACTGGTGCGCCTATACGGCCTCCCTCGAGGGCCAACCCGTGACCGTGGCCATGCTGGGCCACCCCGACAACCCCCGTCATCCGACGACGTGGTTCACGATGGCCAAACCCTTCGCTTATCTGTCGGCGACTCTGAATCTCCATAAAGAACCCCTATCGCTCGATATGGGACAACGGCTCGTGTTGCGGTACGCGGTCGTCGTGTGGGACGGCCAGGTGGACAAAGACCACATCAACCAGGCCTACCAATGGTTTGTAGGCGACTATTCGCGGGTCCCCCAGCCGGGGGAAGGAGCAGCGCAAGATGAAAAACAAGAGTGAATCCGTTGACAGCAGTCCGTTCAGCCGCCGGCAGTTTCTGCAGGAGGCAGGCAGCCTCGCCGCGGCGGGGATGGCCACCGCATCTGTGATCTCCTCGACGGCCCGGGGCGCCAACGAGCGGCTGGGGGTGGGGTACATTGGCTGCGGCGGGCGGAGCGGGGCGCATTTTCAGGCGGTGCATTGGCTCAAGACGCAAGGCAAAGAGGCGGTCGAGATCGTCGCCGCCTGCGATGTCTACCGGCCGCGGTTGAACAAGCGCATCGAGGGTTACGGCGGCAAGGCGTATATGGATTATCGCGAGCTGCTGGCGGACCCGAACGTGGACGTGGTCTGTATCTCCACGCCGGACCATCAGCATGGCTACCAGGCCATCGACGCGATCAAGGCCGGCAAGCACGTCTACTGTGAAAAGCCCGTCACACACTGGCGGCAGTTCGAGCTGACCAAGAAGCTGGCGCACACGGCCCGCGCGTCGGATCGGGCCTTCATCCTCGGCTCGCAGGGGATGTCCGACACCGCCTATCACCAGATGCGCCAACTCGTGCAGGACGGCCTGATCGGCCAGCCGATCCACGCCGAGTGCGGCTACTTCCGCGTCGGCGACTGGGGCGAGCGCGGCATGAGGATCGATGACCCGAATGCCAGGCCGGGCCCTGACCTGAACTGGGAGGCCTTCCTGGGCGACATGCCGAAACGGCCGTTCGATGTCAGCCGGTTCTTCCGCTGGCGGATGTACGAGGACTACGCCGGCGGGCCGTCTACCGACCTGTTCCCGCACAGCCTGACACCGCTGCTGCATATCCTGGGCGTCAAAATGCCTAGCATGGTGGTCGCCACCGGCGGCAAGTACCGCTACCAGGAGCGCGAGATCCCCGACACGTTCAACACGCTCATCGATTACCCCGAGGGGATCACGGTGGCGGTCCTGGGCACGCAGGGCAATGACTATCAGGGCACCGGCGGTCGCGGCGCTCCCGGGCGAATACCCATCGTCCGCGGGTGGGACGGCACGTTGACGATCCAGGGGAATGAGATCGCGTTCGTGCCCGCCCAGGGCTCGGACAAGAAGCCCCAGCGATTCCCTATCGAGCATGGGGAGGATTTCACGGGCTATTGGCGGGATTTCCTGGCTTGCTGCCGGTCCGGCAAGAAAGAGACGGCCAGTCCGATGGATCTGGCGTACTATGTGCAGACGGCCCTGCAAATGGGTATGCTGGGCTTGCGTGAAGGCAAGACAGCGCGTTTCGATCCTGATAAAGAGCAGATCGTGCTTTAGGTTTCTGTGCTCGCTCTTGTTGAGCGGAAGAAAGGAAGGTGGCAGACATGATTCGCGAAAGCACTTCGTTGATTGTGGGTGTGGTGCTGGTTTTGGCTCTGGTCGCGGTGGCGCAGCCGCCGGAGTTCCGTGAGGGCGGTTTTCCTCCCACGATGGTGCCGCCGCCACCTGTTGCCCCGGGGCCCGGTCCGGCGCTGATGAAGGAGTATGCCGAGCAGTTGTGGGTCCGGGCGCGGGAGGCCCAGGAATTGGCCGACCGGCTCCGCCGTCAGGCGGACGAGCTGGACCAGATGGTGAAGCGACAGGTGGATCGTGGCCCCGGTGAGATGGAAGGTGTCAAACGCGAACTGGCCGAGATCAAAGAGGCAACCGGCCGGGCCCAGCGGGAAGGACGCTGGGAGAAGGTCGAGGAGTTGCGACAGCGCGCCAGCCACCTGCTGCGGCGATTCCAGCCCCTGCCGCCGGCCCCGCGCCCGGGGGAGCGGGAGGAAGTCAAGCGACAGATCGAGCGTCTGCGCGAGGAGGCCCGCCGTGCCAAGGAGGAAGGTCGCCCCGAGCAATCGAAGCGGATGTGGCAGGACGCGGACCGGCTCGAACAGAAGTTGCGCGAGCAGGCCTTCGACCGGCCGGGTCCCGAGGCCCAGCGGCAGGAAGTCAAGAGCAAGATCGAACGTCTGCGCGACGAGTCGCGCCGGGCCAAGGATCAGGGCCGCTTCGAGGAGGCCGATCGCCTCTGGAAGGACGCGGATCGCCTCGAGCAGCAGTTGCGTGAGAAGGACGAGATGGCGGCCCGTGGAGTCCAGGAGCCGAAGAAGCGGGAGATGAAGGAACCGGGGCCGCCGTACAAGGACGAACTGATGCGCGGCTTCGAGGATCTCAAGCGGGAGATCGGGCGGCTCTGGCAGGCGCTGAACGAGATGCGAAGCCGGCCCCCAGAGAGATAGGCCGACGGGATTGCCGGGAAAATGTCAAAGCCGGCTACAGCCGTTTCTGTGGCGAAAAGGCCACAAATAGCAAGATAGTGCCAAAAATCAGCCCCAAGCGGTTACCTGTCTTGGCCGTTTTCGTGGATAATGACCCAAAGTGATGCGCAAGGTAGTTGGCGCACTGAGAAGCTGGCAGGGATTTCAGCGAGGCTTGGCCGGCTCGTCCTGATGGACGGCCGGCGGGCGGTTTTTTACTTTTTACTTTTAACCTTTGCCTTTCTCCTTATGGGTCTCGATCCACGAACGATGCCGGACTGGCAGATCGCCGAGGCGGCCGAAGAGCGGATGAAACCGATTCAGCAACTGGCCGCCGAATTCGGGCTGCGCGGCGAGGAACTGATCCCTTACGGCAACAGGCTGGCCAAAGTCGATTACCAGAAGGTGTTGGCCCGGCGGCACGACGCTCCGACCGCCAAGTACATCGACGTGACGGCCATCACCCCCACCCCGCTGGGAGAGGGCAAGACGACGACCACGATCGGTCTGATCCAAGGGTTGGGACAGCTCGGCAAGAGAGTCTGCGGAGCGATCCGTCAGCCGAGCAGTGGGCCGACGTTCAACATCAAGGGCTCGGCCGCCGGGGGAGGCTTGGCCCAATGTGTGCCGCTGACACCCATCTCCATCCGCCTGACGGGCGACATCGACTGCGTCACCAATGCCCACAATCTCGCCATGGTGGCCTTGACCGCGCGCTTGCAGCACGAGCGCAACTACGATGATGCCCGGCTGGCGCAAAGCGGCCTGCAGCGGCTGGACATCGATCCCAGCCGCATCCAGATCGGCTGGGCCATCGATTTCTGTGCCCAGACGCTGCGCAAGATCCGCATCGGGCTGGGCGGCAAGATGGACGGCTTCGAGATGGACTCGGGCTTCCAGATGACCGTCGCCAGCGAGGTGATGGCGATCCTGGCGGTGGCGACGGACCTGAAGGACCTGCGCGAGCGGATTGCCCGGATGGTGGTCGCCTACTGCCGCAACGGGCGGGAGGTCACGACCGCCGACCTCGGCGTCGACGGCGCGATGACCGCCTGGCTGGTGGATGCGATCAATCCCAACCTGGTGCAGACGATCGAGGGCCAGCCGGTCTTCATCCACGCCGGCCCCTTTGCCAACATCGCTATCGGCCAGAGCTCGATCATCGCCGACCGTCTCGGCACGAAGCTGGCCGACTACCACGTGACCGAAAGCGGCTTTGCCGCAGACATCGGCTACGAGAAGTTCTGGAACCTCAAGTGCCGCATGTCGGGCCTGAAGCCGGATGCGGTGGTGATCGTTGCCACGATCCGGGCCCTGAAAATGCACGGCGGCGGTCCGGCCGTCAAACCGGGCATGCCTCTCGATCCGGCGTACACCAGCGAGAACGTCGGCCTCGTCGAGAAGGGGTGCGAGAACCTGGCCGCCCACATCGACATCGTCCGCAAGAGCGGCGTGCGGCCCATCGTCTGCATCAACGAATTCAAGACCGACACCGAGGCGGAGATCCGCGCCATCCGCCGGATCGCCGAGAGCTGCGGCGCCAGGGCCGTGACCTCCGCCCACTGGCTCAAAGGCGGCGCCGGCGCCGTCGAGCTGGCGGAAGCGGTGATCGAGACCTGCCGCCAGAAGAATGACTTCCACTTCCTCTACGATCTGGCCCTGCCGCTGCGGCAGCGCATCGAGCTGATCGCCCGGGAGATTTACGGCGCCGATGGCGTGACGTATACGGACACGGCCCTGGCCAAAGCCAAGGCCCTGGAAGCCGAGTCCCTTGGCACCCGGCTGGGCACCTGCATGGCCAAAACGCAGCAGAGCCTCTCCCACGATCCCAATCTCAAGTGCCGGCCGCGCGGCTGGGTCCTTCCCGTCCACGACATTCTGGTGTACAAGGGAGCCGGCTTTGTCGTCCCCGTGGCGGGGGAGATCAAGCTGATGCCGGGCACCGGCTCCGATCCGGCCTTCCGCCGCATCGACGTCGATGTCAGCACCGGGAAGGTCCGGGGGCTGTTCTGATGGATTATTGATGATGGACAATTGATTATTGGAGGAGGAGGCCGTACCCTGTCTTCAAATCATCGATTATCCTTTATCAATCATCAATGGAAAAGTCATGGCAGCACGAATCATCGATGGCAAACAGGTGGCGGCCGACATTCGGGCCGAGCTCAAAGAGGAGATTGCTCAACTCAAGACCCGGGGGATCGTGCCCGGCCTGGGCGTCATTCTCGTGGGCGACGATCCCGCCTCCAAGTCCTACGTGACTGCCAAGGAACGCGCCTGCGAGGAGATCGGCATTTACTCCGACGATAATCGTCTGCCCGCCGGGATTTCGCAGGCCGATCTCATGGCCCTGGTTCAACGGATGAACGACGATCCGCGAATCAATGGCATCCTGGTCCAGTTGCCTCTGCCGCGCCATCTGAACGAGGCCGAGGTGCTGCTGACCATCGACCCGGACAAGGATGTCGACGGGTTCCACCCGGTCAACGTCGGTAAGATGGTGGTGGGGGAGAAGGCCTTTCTGCCGTGCACGCCGCACGGGGTGGTGCAATTGCTGCTGCGCAGCGGCGTGACCATCGACGGGGCGCACGTCGTTATCGTCGGCCGCAGCAACATCGTGGGCAAACCCCTCGCCAACATGCTGATCCAGAAGAGTCCCACCGGCAACGCGACCGTCACCGTCTGTCACACGCGCACCAAAGACCTCGCGTACTACACACGCCAAGCCGACATCCTCATCGCGGCGGCCGGACGGCCCGGCACGATCACGGCCGACATGGTTCGAGAGGGCGTCGCGGTCATCGATGTCGGGGTCAACCGCGTGGAGGACGCGACCAAGAAAGCGGGCTTCCGGCTCGTCGGCGACGTCGAGTTCGAGTCCGTGAAGGAAAAGGCCTCGCTCATCACCCCCGTCCCCGGCGGCGTCGGCCCGATGACGATCACCATGCTCCTCTACAACACCGTCGAATCCGCCCAACGAACCGCCGGCCTCGATGTGGATTGAAATGGTGGGTGTTCAAAATGCTCTGTAGGGTGGGGCTTGCCCCACCGGAGTCCGCATGATGGGCGGAATTGGTGGGGCAAGCCCCACCCTACAAGCATCCTATCGCAATTTCTTTCTCTTGGTGTTCCTCCGGCACGTCATCCATCGCCATCAGCAGATAGGCATCCTTGAGGTTCTCCTCCAGTTCCTTCAAAGTCCGACCCTGCGTCATGATCTCCGGGTGCTCCAGAAGCTTGCCAACCCAGTATCTCTCGCTCTTTCAGTAGATCATCGTCATCTTCGTTCTCATCGTTGTTGCTCCCATAGGACGATCATACCAGGACTTGATTGTACCTGGCCGGGTCTCGGCTGACAATGGAACATTCTGTTGAATGAAGCGGCGTCACCGCGTAGAATAGGCGGTCGATGTCGCTTGCAGCAGACCATCGTGTTCGAATCGTGAGTGCAGACGCACCTTCCCTGACCAACCCATCCAAAGGAGGAACCACATGAGGCACATCACCCGCAGACAGTTTGTGAAAGGATCGGTCGCCGCCGGCTTGGGCCTGGCCTATGTCAGCCCGCCGGCGCGGGTCCTGGGGGCCAACAATGACATTCGCGTGGCCGTCGTCGGCGTCAACGGCCGCGGCAACTCGCACATCAGCGGGTTCGAGGAACTCGATGGCGTGCGGGTCGTGGCCTTCTGCGATGTCGACCGGAACGTCCTGGAGAACAAGGCCCGGGGTTTCGAGAAGAAGTACGGCCGCAAAGTCGAGACCTACGTCGATATTCGCCGGATGCTCGAAAACAAGGACATCGACGCCGTCGGCATCGCGACGCCGAACCACTGGCACTCGCTGGGCACAATTTGGGCCTGCCAGGCGGGCAAAGACGTCTACGTCGAAAAGCCGTGCAGCCATAATCCCTTCGAGGGGAAAAAGTGCCTGGAGGCCGCTCGCAAGTACAATCGCATCGTGCAGCACGGCACGCAGAGCCGTTCCAGCCGCAGTTGGGCCAAGCAGGTGGCCGCCATCGCCAGCGGCAAGTACGGCAAGCTCCTGGTCTCCAAAGGCGCGGCGTCCAAGAATGGCCAGGGTCGTTGGAGCATTGGCTTCAAGCCTATCGAGGAGCCGCCGGAGAACGTGGACTTCAACCTTTGGGTGGGACCGGCGCCCAAGCAGCCGTTCCACAAGAACCTCGTGCACTACAACTGGCACTGGTTCTGGGACTTCGGCAACGGCGAGATCGGCAACCAGGGCGTCCACCAGATGGACATCGCCCGCTGGGCGATTCCGGGCGGGACCCTGCCCCAGAGCGTGATCAGCATGGGCGGCCGCTGGGTGAACTCGACGGAGGGCCATCCGCCCTTCATCGATCAGGCCCAGACGCCCAATTGCCAGTTGACCATCATGGACTTCGGTGGACCGTTGCTGGTATTCGAGGTCATCGGTCTGGTCGGCAAAGCGGGCCAGGACGGCAAGACCTATCCGAACAACGTCGGCAACGAGTTCTACCTGGAGGCTGGGACGATCCGGGGCGGCCGGTTCTATCCGAAGGGTTCGGATACCGCCGAGCCCCTGGTGGATGTCGACGTCAAGATGGGACCCGGCAAGGACCACTTCGACAACTTCATCCAGGCCGTGCGCAGCCGCAAGATCGAGGACCTCAACGCGGACATCGCCGACGGACATCTGTCCTCCGCCTGCTGCCAACTGGGCAACATCTCCTACCGCCTTGGCGGCCAGGTCGCCGGCACGACCAAGCCGGACGTGCTCGGGCGGCACGAGGAGATCGCCCGATCCTGGGACCGCGTTCTGGCGACCACCCAAGGCGCGATCGGTCTCGACGTATCGAAGGCCACCTTCCAACTCGGCCCGATGCTCAAGTTCAATCCGAAGCAGGAGCGGTTCGCGCGGAATGAGGGGGCCAACGCGCTGCTGACGCGGCCGCCGCGCGAGCCGTTCGTCGTGCCCGAGCAAGTGTAGAATCACCGTCGGGTGTCGCAGAGGTGAACCCAACCAGGGCATCCGGCCGACCGCCGCTGGATGCCCTGGCTCTGTTCTCCGGACATCGCCGTCGTCCCCGGTCCCAACCTCCCTCCGGACGATGCGGACCGGTGCCCCTTGGCGCTCGGACGGGCTGTCGCGCCCCGGCCTTCCCGCCGTACCCGAGAGGGAGCGGAGCC
>VGYL01000016.1 GCA_016872975.1 Planctomycetota bacterium | reverse complement strand
GCACCGGGTTGGCTTGCCGCGGTGTTATCCTTGTCCGTCTGGGAGGAGGGTTTGCTGGAGTTCTTGCTGTCCTTGGTCGTGCGTTTTTCCATGAAGACGGCCATCAACAGCTCGAACAGCATCAACACAACATCTTGGGCGTTTTTCCTCTTGACACGCAATTACGTCACCTGCTATCCTCCGCCCGTCTGAAAGCACGTTCCTATAAGCTCCAAGGCTCAGGGTGAATATTTCCAAACCAAAAGGACGAAAGGTGCCGCGATGATCTCCTCCTCTGCACGTCAAAGGACGAACAGCACATTGATGCTCCGGGTTGTAGTCGGGATAGTGGCATGTGCTTTGTTTCTTTCGGCCTGCGATGGCAACAGGAACGGCAAGCCCCTGCCGCCCGTGCCCGAGCCTGTCGTGTACGACTGGAAGTGGCAAAACCCGCTTCCCCAGGGATTTCCTTTCAACGGCGTGTCCGCCCTGGAAAAAAACAACGTCTGGGCCGTGGGCGGGACTGAGCGGGGGGAAGAACACGGATTTATCGTCCGCTTTGACGGGACGGAATGGAGCGTGGTCCTATCCGAAATACCGGCCACGCTTTTCGGGGTCTCGGCCCTTGGCGAAGACAACGTCTGGGCCGTGGGAAGCTCGGGCCTGATCCTGCACTACGATGGCACAAGCTGGAGCAGGCAGGAGTCGGGAACCACCGAGTGGCTGTACGGCGTGACGGCGCTTGCCGAAGACGACGTCTGGGCCGTGGGATACGCGGGCACCATTCTCCACTACGACGGCGTAAGATGGAGCGCGCAGGACTCTGGAACCAGGTTCCAGATCCGCGGCATATCCGCTCTTTCCGCTGACGACATCTGGGCCGTGGGGGACCAGGGCACTATCCTTCACTTTGACGGCGCGGCCTGGAACGCGCATGCATCAGGGACGACCGAGCATTTGCGCGGCGTGTCCGCGCTCGCGCCGGACAGCGTCTGGGCCGTGGGAGAGGGCGGGATCGTTCTCCACTTTGACGGCGCGAACTGGAACCAGCAAGTCGTGGGCTCCAGCAGCCTCAACTGCGTGGCCGCGCTTGCACAGGACAATGTCTGGGCAGCGGGTTACGATTGCGGCGTCTTGCATTACAACGGCACGGACTGGTCTGTTTCGTCCGCAAACGGCAGCATGTTCGGGGTGTCTGCCCTGGACGAGAACAATGTCTGGGCCGTGGGAGGAAACCATTACGGCCATGGCATCCGCTATTACGACGGCACGGGCTGGAAGCCGCAGTCGTCGGGAACACTCGGACTCCATGCCGTATCCGCGCTCGACGCTCAAAACGCATGGGCCGTGGGAAAAGTGGGCACCATCGTCCATTTTGACGGTGCCGGCTGGAGCGCGAAGGACTCCGGAACAAAACAAACATTGTATGGAGTTTCCTCGCTCGACGAGAGAAACGTCTGGGCCGTGGGGCAGAAATCGACGGCGCAGGCGTCCCCGACGCCGTTCCCATCCGCATCGACCTGGTCAGGGTTGGCCATGAGCAGGCAGTTATCGTCGAAATCAGGGATGCCGTCCTCATCCAGATCCGAGATCACGAGTTCGTTCTCAGAGCGGATGCAGGCCCCGTTGTCCTCGCTGTCGAGAAGATCGCCCTGGATGGTGAGCATTTTCGAGTACCAGAGGCCGGGATTACCGGCATCCGCCTCCACTGCCGGCCGCTCGTGCAGGGCGAAGTGCAGGTGTGAGATGAAGGATGTTCCGGTATCGTCCATGAATCCCAGGAGTTCACCGGTCGAGACCCGCATGCCCAGGCTCGGGTGAGCGCCCATTTGCGACAGGTGGAGATACTCGAGCCAGTAGGGTGCTTTGGTTTGCGCCAGCGCCGTGCCGAGGTCGCTGCCTATGGCGAATTCATAGTAAGTGGTCGACGAACCCGGCAGGAAGGCCGTAGCCGAAACCGGAACCGCGCCGGGCCAACAGGCAACATGGACCTCGTTGGGATCCTCGTTGGTGCCGTCCGGATAGGTAAACACGCTTTTCACCACCACGCCGGAATGGGCGGACAGCACGGGGTCGAGATAGGCAGGGCCCGCGGTCATGTCATCAACCCCGAGTTTGGCCAGCCCCAGATCCAGAACCCCTTCGAGGAGGTCGGCGAAGGACTCGGCGATGCCCGCGGGATCGGGGAGGCAACTCTCGCCCACTACCGGAAGGCTCACGCAGCCCACGGGTCCATAGCCGTCCATGAAGTCGATCGCGTAGTAGTCCTTGTTATAGTCTTTGTCCCGATGGGTGGAGCCGGTGCCGTAGTAGTAGCCCGGCACTCCGGGGCCGCAGTGGTCGAAGACAACGATGGAGTCGAACAGAAGATCAAAGAGCAAATCGGCTAGCCAGCCACCCGCCACGCTCACGATGTAATCGTCCCAGTCCATATCACCAAAGCTGAGTCCCCCGGCTCGCATGTATTCCCCGGCCGACCAGGGGGCCTTGAGGTACACCGGCCGGTTCCAGTTCGTAGGGGGAGAAGGCGCCGGGGTCGGAGGAGCGATGGGTCCCTGCGGGCCATCCCTGGGTTTGAGAAAGAGGCCGCCCACGCCTCCGAACTGCCAGCCGAAGGGGGTCTTGTCCACCACGAGCACGAGATCCGAGGGGAGTCCGGGCACGTCTCCGATCCCGCGAACGAGCAGGTATTCCTTGGACGCCTGCTCGTGGGTGACGGTCTCCCTCATCTCGATGTCGACCGCTTCGCGGAAGAGCTTTCCGAAGTGGCGCCGGACGTCGCTCCACGGAATACGTCCCCAGTAATAGGCAGCCGAGGCAATGGCCGCGGCGCCCATGCCCACCTCGATCCGGGCCTCGTTCATCAACTGGAACATGTAGCTGAGTCCTCTGTGCGGCTCGCCCACGAGCCAGCCGCGGCAGTCGTCGTTCTCCCCCAGGCTGAGCTGGGTTCCACGTTACCTGGCCCCGCATCCAGCGAGCACCAAGTTGAGAGACCAGAGGAACCTCCGCAGTACCCCCCTGAGAGGTACCGAGAAGAAAGTCGGGAAGCTCTACCGGATCCACTGGCGGGCAAGGCGGGGTGCAGGAAACCTAAACCAAAAGGAAGGACACGATCAGGATGGGGGACAGCATTGCGACGCTCGTGTCGCCGAAGTGGCGAACCAGCCGCAGCATCCGGCAACCGCTCCCTCCGGTGCCGCGTGATCGTCTGAGCCACCCCCCGCTGTTCACGTTCTCTCCGCTGTGAACATTTGGTCACGTTTTCATTCTCAGTCCGCCTCCGGTTCGATCGCCGTCGGCCATATCGCTTTGCGCACCTGGCCCAAGTCCGGACGGCAGCCCAACCGGGCTTCCTCACTCCACCCGCCACCCCCTGGCACACCTCTTGCCCTTTGAGTCCCCTTGAGAACGTGATCCACACTCCTCTCCTCATTGCTTGCGTGCGAACCCATGCCCGAAGCCTGTCCGGTCTACCGTCCCCGCAAGCCCCATCTGACCCCCTTCTACCAGTGCGTCCAGGATCACTACGAAACCCTCGAACAGGTTTACCCGGAACGATTCGCCAAACGGTACGGCTTCTGGCGGCCTTTCCTGAAGGAGGTCATGGTCCATTACCTATCCTGCGGGGACCTTCATGAAGGCTTCGCCCGCATCCGTTGCGACGCTTGCGGCACCGAAAGAGCGTTGGCATTCTCTTGTAAAGAACGAAAGTTCTGCCCGAGCTGTGCTCAGAAACGGGCCGTGGAGTTCGGCGAGTGGCTCTGCGGGCATGTGCTCCGGGCCGTTCCCCACAGACACTTCGTATTTTCGATCCCCAAGATCCTGCGCCGTTTCTTCCTCCATGATCGCAAGTTGCTGGTTGAGCTCAGCCGCTGCGCCTGGGAAAGTCTGAAAGCCTTCCTGCAAGCCGCAGTGCCAGAACCCCGGGCGGTCCCCGCCGCGGTTATTTCCACGCAAACTTTCGGAGATGATCCGAACCGCTTTCACCCCCACCTCCATGTCCTCTGCCCGGATGGCTGTTTTTACGGACAAGGCCAGTTCCGGGTGGCTCCGCAATTCAGCGTGAAGGACCTGGAGAAGCTCTTCCGCGTGAAGGTGCTCGCCATGCTCCTGCGCAAGAGGAAAATCACCTCGGAACTCATCCGCATGCTCGACGGCTGGAGACACTCCGGGTTCAACGTCTTCGCCGGCGAGCGTATCCAGCCGAGTGCAAAGAAATCCCTGGAAAACCTGGCCGCGTATCTGATTCGGGCCACCTTCTCCCAAAAACGAATGGACTACTCCCCCGACGACGCCACGGTCGTCTACCGCTCCAAAGACGGCAAAGAGAAGACCTACGACGCCTTGGACTGGCTGGCCGCCATGGCCTCCCATGTCCCGGAGAGGGGAAAACAGTCGATCCGCTACTACGGAGCCTACGCCAATGCAGTCAGGGGAAAACAGCGCAAGCTGCAGGAAGTGGAACCCATCCCGACGGTGCTGGAGCCGGTGATCTCTTCCGAGGCGTTCCGGCGCAATTGGGCGAGGCTCATTCGCAAGGTGTACGAAGTTTCACCCTTGCTCTGTCCGCGCTGTAACAAGGAAATGAGAGTCGTAGCGGTGATTGACAATCCCGATGTGATCCGCAGGATCCTGGAACACCTGGGACTGTGGTTGGCCAACGCCAGGCCCATACCCAGGGCGCATTCGCCCCCTGGACTGCGACCCTTACCCGTGGACTCCTACCAGGATGCCACCTCACAGCTGCCGGTACGAGAAGAAGAGGATTACTCCCAGGTCCCGCCGGCACACTGGGATTGCTGAGCTTGTCCGGCGGACACGATGTGCCTTCTCCTTTTTCCTCTTGGCGCACCCGTCTGTTCAGCTTCAGGTCGTCCGCCCCGGTTGTCCCCCTGCTCTGACCTGACTCTCTTCCGAGGCGCCCACCCGGACCCAATACTCCCCTCGCGCTCCGCAGGGTAACACAACATCTTGGGCGTTTTTCCTCTTGACACGCAATTACGTCACCTGCTATCCTCCGCCCGTCTGAAAGCACGTTCCTATAAGCGATCGCCTCGAGGAAGAGCAGAACAAGCTCAAGGTGCTGGAGGCGCTCCTTCCCGCAACGATGTCCGAGGAGGACATTCTCAGGATCGTGGATGAGGTCATCGCCGAACTGGGCAGGGACAACTTCGGCAAGGTCATGAAGGCCGTCATGGGCAAGGTGGCGGGCCGGGCCGAAGGGAAACTCGTGAGCGACCTGGTGCGCAAGAGGCTCGGGTCGTTCGGAGCCGGATAACGGCCATCCGCAGCGAAAGCCCCTGAGGCGGCCTTCCCTCACAATCCCGCGGCCGCTAGGATGTCCGGAACAGCCTCCTCCCTGCCGATGGCCATGACGTGTACGCCGTCGCAGACCTCTTCCTCCTTGAGCCTCCGGATCATACGGCCCGCGATCTCGACCCCCTTGGCGAGCTTTGCCGCGGCCCCCTTGGGAGCGGCCTCCATCTCGTCGATCAAGTTCTGCGGCACGAAAACGCCGGGGACGTTCTTGTTCATATAGACCGCCATCCGGGGCGACGTGAGAAGGATGATCCCGGCCAGGATCTTCACGGAGAACTTGCGCGCGTAGTCCATGAATCGCTTGAAGTTGTCCAGGTCGTAGACGGCCTGCGTCTGGAAGAACTCGGCGCCCGCCTCCACCTTCTTCTCGAACTTGATGAGCTGGGGCTCGATGGGTTTGGCCTCCGGCGTGACGATCGCCCCGGCGCAGAACCTCACGGAACCGTTGAGGTCGTTGCCCCCGACGTCCTTGCCCGACTCCAGGGTTCGGACCGCGCGGAGCAACTGGCACGAATCGAGGTCGAAGACCCCCTTGGCCTCTTTGTGGTCACCCACCGGGACGGCGTCCCCGGTCAGGCACAGGATGTTCTGTATGCCGCGGCTGAAGGCGAACAGGATGTCCCCCTGCAAGGCAAGCCGGTTCCGGTCCCTGCAGGTCATCTGCAGAATGGGCTCTCCGCCCTTCTCCTTGATGCAGAGGGTTCCGCCCAGTGACGGGTATCGCATGACCGAACTCTGGTTGTCGGTCACGTTCATGCCGTCGACCCGATCCTTCAAGAGGTCGATGTGGTGAAGCATGGGTTCCAGGTTCGTCCCCTTCGGCGGTCCGATCTCGCTCGTCACCACGAACTTGCCCGAACGCAGGGCCTCTGCAAACGGCTGTGCCATGGTTTCACCCCCTTACCGATCCAACCTCCGAGTTCTCTTTCCTGCCCGTGATTTCGTTCATTCACACGGCGATGACCACCTTGCCCGGCCTCGGCATGGCCTGATGGTTCTTGGGCTTGCAGTACCTGCGCATGAGGTCAAGCCTGTCCATGTCCTTGAGCCTCATGTAGATCAAGGTCCAGGCGCAGTCCGTGGCGCTGTCGACCTCGCACTTCCCGTCCTTGGTCCCGCCGCACGGGCCGTTCATGAGTCCCTTGTGGCAGGAGGTCACCGGGCAGATCCCGGCGGTCTGGGCAAGCACGCATTCCCCGCACTGCATGCAGACCTCGGAAAACCGGCCCGGCGAGGTCTCCAGGCCGAAGAAGAGCGTGTCCAGCGCGGGTTGAACCGGCCTCGCCGCATACCCGGCCACGGTCTGGACCCCGAAAGCGCAGGACATGACGAGCACCGCCTGCGCATCCTTCATGGCCTGCCGGTTCTGCGCAAGGCATTCGTGGGTGAGGTTGTCGCAGGCCGTGGGGATGACGAGTGTGCCGGTCACGAGCCTGCCCGACTCCTCCAAGGCCTTGCGCATCGCAGCCACCTGCTCCACGCCGCCGGTGCGGCACAGGGTCGCGCACGTGCCGCACCCGGCAACAAAGATGCGGTCGTAGCCTTCAAGGGACGCCAGCACGGCTTCCATGGGTTTGGCGCGGGTAATCGACTTCATGGCAACTCCTTTCCCTAACGCGGCTGCCGGATAACGCCCATCTGCTGCGTTCCGCTCGTCCTGCTTCGCTGCGACGTACAGGAGAGTACGCCTCGCTCCCAGGCCTTCGCGCGCCTTGCATCTGGGCATTCTGCGGTAGCCGCTACTATTCCGGGGGCCGCATGACGGCCATCTGCTGCGTTCCGCTCGTCCTACTTCGCAAGGTCGCACCTCAGGCAGCGCCTGGCCTCATCGCGGGCCTGGGCCTCGGAGAACCCCATCTCGATCTCCTCGAAGCTCGCGACCCGCTTCCTCGGCGGCCGCACCGGCATCTCGACCCGGGGCTTTTCTCCCAGGTCCTCCTCGATATCCTCCACGGCCTTGCCGCTCAGAGGCGCGCTCCCTTTGAGATCGTAAAACTCCACGCGGCTCGTGTCTCCGCGCAGATACTTGTCGATCGCGACCGCGCCCCGCCTGCCCGCGGCAATGGCCAGAATCACGAAGGACGGCCCGGTCACGAAATCGCCGCCCGCGAACACCCCTGGGATGTTCGTGGCCAGGTTGTCCGGGTCCACGCTCAGCATCTCCCACCGGGTCCGCTCGAGCTTGGAGTCCGGCGGAAGGAAGGAAAGGTCCGGGGCCTGCCCCACCGCAGGGATCACGGTGTCCGCCTCCACGCTGAACTCCGATCCCGGAATGGGAACAGGCCTCCGCCTGCCGCTTTCGTCCGCCTCCCCGAGCCTCATCCGGATGCACTGGAGGCCCTTGACCTTCCACCGGTCGCTCAGGATGCGGGTCGGGGTCGTGAGGAAGTGGAAATGGACCCCTTCGGCCGCGGCCTCTTCGAACTCCACGTCGGTCACCGGCATCTCTTCCCTGGACCGGCGGTAGTAAACCTCGACCCGCTCCGCGCCCAACCGCAGCGCCGTTCGCGCCGAATCCACGGCCGTGTTCCCGCCGCCGATCACGGCTACCCGGGGCCCGACCGCGACCTTGGCTCCCTGTTTCACGTCCCGGAGGAAATGGAGCCCGTACACCAGGCCCGTCATGCCGTCCACCTCGCCCGGGATCCCGATCCGCTGGCTCTTCTGGGTGCCGGCCGCGATGAAGACCGCCCGGTATCCTTCGCTCATGAGCTGATCGACCGTGTAGTTCACGTTGATGGGCGAGTTGTACCGGATCTCGACGCCTGCGTCGCGGATGTACTCGATCTCGTCCTCGATGACATCCAGCGGAAGCCGGAAGGCCGGCACGCCCACGGCGAGCATCCCGCCGCCCACCGGCAGGGCCTCGAAAGCAGTGACGCCATAGCCCATCCTGGCCAGGTAGTATGCGCATGTGAGCCCCGTGGGACCCGCCCCCACGACGGCCACCCGCTCGGCCCGGGTCCGGTCGAAGGGAGCGGGCCGCTTTCTCGCGGCTCCGAAGTAGCGATCGGCCGCGAAACGCTTGAGCGAGCGGATGGCCACGGGGTCGTCCAGTTCCCCACGGCGGCATTTGACCTCGCACGGGTGGTGGCAGATCCGTCCGCAGATGGCCGGGAAGGGGTTGCGCTCGCGGATGACCCCGATGGCCTTCTCGTGGTCGCCCTCCGCGATCGCGGCCACGTATTGGGGGACGTTGATCCCCACGGGACAGGTGTGCTGGCAGGGAGAGATCATCAGGGCGTCGCACACCGCGGCCGGACAGCGCTTGTGCCGGATGTGGGCCTCGTACTCCGATGCGAAGTGCTCGAGCGTGGAGAGAACCGGCTTGGGACAGGTCTGGCCCAGGCCGCAGAGCGAGCAGTCCCGGACCGTGTTCCCGATCTTCCTCAGCGCATCCAGGTCCTGGTCGCGGCCTTCCCCGCGCGTGATGCGCGTCAAGATCGAGAGCATCTGCTTGGTCCCGAGCCGGCATGGCGTGCACTTGCCGCAGGACTCCGACTGGGTGAAGCTCAAGAAGTACCGGGCGATCTCGACCATGCAGGTGTTCTCGTCCATCACGACCATGCCGCCCGAGCCCATGATGGCGCCGATCTTCTGCAGGGTGCCGTAATCGATCGCGAGGTCGAGGTGGCGTTCCGGCACGCACCCGCCTGACGGCCCGCCCATCTGCACGGCCTTGAACTTGCGGCCCTTGGGGATGCCGCCGCCGATCTCGAAGAGGACCTCCCGCATGGAGGTGCCGATCGGGACCTCGACAAGGCCCGTGTTCTTCACCTTGCCGGCCAGGGAGAAGACCTTGGTGCCCTTGCTCTCCGCGGTGCCGAACTCCGCGTACTTCTCCGGGCCCGCGAGGAGGATGACGGGGACGTTCGCGAAGGTCTCCACGTTGTTGATGCTCGTAGGCTTTCCGTCCAGCCCGGCCTGGACCGGGAAGGGCGGGCGGGTCCTGGGCATCCCGCGCCTTCCCTCGATGGACGCCAGGAGCGCGGTCTCCTCGCCGCACACAAAGGCGCCGGCACCCTCCTTGATCTTCACCTCGAAAGAGAAGCGCGAGCCCAGGATGTTCGGCCCCAGGAGGCCCATGGTCCGGGCCTCCCTCACCGCGATCCTCAAATGCTCGACCGCGATGGGGTACTCGGCCCTCACGTAGATGTAGCCCTGAGACGCTCCGATCGCGTAGGCCGCGATGATCATTCCTTCGAGGACCCGGTGCGGGTCCCCCTCGAGCACGGCCCGGTCCATGAAGGCGCCCGGGGCTGGCCCTGAACCGGGGCAGGCAGTGGCGCGGCCGCCGCCGGCTGGGGCCGCGCACGCCGGCCGCCTGCGGCTTCCGGGACATGGGCGAGGTCCTGGCCGCCTTCCAGACCCAGCTCGACTCCCTGGTCGCCCGACTGGTCCGGGACATCCGGATCGTGGAAGAGGGCAACCGCAAGGGGCATCCGACCCCGCTCTCCTCCATGCTGGTGGAGGGTTGCCTGGAGTCGGGGCTGGACCTCACCGAGGGCGGGGCCCGGTACAACGCCAGCGGCATCCAGGCGGTGGGGCTCGCGGACGTGGCGGACTCCCTGGCCGCCCTCGACCTGGTGGTGTTCCAGCGGCGACGGCTCGGGATGCGGGAGGTCGTGGCGGCCCTGCGGCAGGATTTCCGGGGACAGGAAACCCTGCGGGCGGAACTGGACCGGGCGGCCAAGTTCGGCAACGACCTGGGCCTGCCCGAGACTTACGCCGGCCGGCTGGTCCGGATGTTTCACGACTCCCTGGGGCGTTTTCGCAACACCCGCGGGGGCCCTTACGTTCCCGGTTTCTACTCGGTCACCTGCCACGTGGCCTTCGGCCGCAAGACCGGCGCCCTGCCGTCGGGCCGGAAGGCCGGCGAGCCCTTCGCCTCCAGCATCGGGGCCGCCACCCACGCGGACCGCTCGGGCCCCACGGCCCTGCTCAACTCCGTGTCCGCCCTCGACTCGCGGCTCATGCCCAACGGCAACGCCCTCAACCTGCGCTTCGATCCGGCCCAGATCGAGGGCGACCGGGGTCTCAACAACCTGGCCGGCCTGCTCCGGGGCTACTTCGAAAAGGGCGGCATGGAGGTGCAGATCAACGTGGTCGACCCGGAGACCCTGCGGGACGCCCGCGCCCACCCGGGCAAGTACCCCTGGCTGGTGGTCCGGGTGGCGGGCTACTGCGCCTATTTCGACGACCTGCCCGACGCCACCAAGGGCGAGATCATCGAGCGCACCCGCCTGCGGGTGGCCTCCTGAAGGCGCCTGGTGCGGTGGAAGCGCGGTTCGATGGCACGCTCGCCCCGGGGCCGCAACGGCACCGCGGGTGAGATCGCGGCAAGATATCCGGACTCCACCTTCCTCCAGAGGATCCCGAGCGGATTCCGACGGATCGCAGACTGGAGCTGGCCGTGTCCCGGGCGGACCTCTGTCCCGGGCGTCCCGGAGCAGATCTGTCCCGGAAAGCGAGATGCACCAGGATCTCAATGCCTGTCGACGAGGACGTCGCCAGCGCCAGCGTTCTCCTCTCCGTGGCGATCGGAGAAACATCTCCTCGGGTTCTGACCTCCCAACTCTCAACAGGAGCAGACATTTGCGCGTAGAAGTCCCCCAGTTGCCCAGACCGGTGGAGAACGACCCCCGGGGGCCGAGCCTCGTCCGCTGCCTGACCGAGGGCGCCCGGCCGCTCTGGCCGGGGGGTGAGGTCGGGGTCGCGCGGTTCCCCTTCGGGCCCGGGCTGGCCGAGGCCCTGCGCCGAGCCCGGGACGCCGGCCAGGTGGCCCGGGGCCTGGAGACGGCCCGGGCAAGGCTCGCCGCGGAGGAACGGGGGCTCCGTCTGGCCGACCGGCGCAGCGGCGTAGCCCGGGGGGCGCGGGTTTCGCGCCTGCTGGTCCTGGCCGACGACGGGGTCGAGCGCTTCTACCGCCACGTGGAAACCCTGCTGCGCCGGCACGGGCCCCGGGTGCTGGCCGTGCGTCTGGAGGCGGACGCGGTCACGCTGGGAGAACGGGTCCTCGGGCCCGGCCAGCTGGCGCGGCTCCTGCTCCTCGAACACAAGGACGCCGTGTGCGCCGTGCTGCTGGCCCTGGCCTCGCAAGGGACGGGGGCCGGGGGGTGACCCGTGCGTTCACCCCGGCCGGCATCTCGTTTGCCCGCAAGAAGCCGTGCGCCTCAGGCTCTCGCAGCCTTTACATTTGCCCTTGCCACGCTATATTGGCTCGGGGGGGGACGGCCAGGATGAGCAGGCACATCAAGTACCACACGCTGTTTCGGCTGTTCGAAGTGCTGCAGCCCTGGCTCAAGTACTCCCTGCCCCTGGAAGAGGGGCTCCCGGGGGACAGCGCCCTGGTGCTGTCCCCCCACCAGGACGACGAGGCCATCGGCTGCGGCGGCACGCTCGTCAAGCACACCCGGGCGGGCGGGAACGCCGCGGTCGTCCACTGCACCCGGGAGACGGCGGAACGCGACCAGGAGGCCTCGGCGGCGGCCGAGGTGCTCGGCGTCCGCGACCTCATCACCCTGCCCTTCGGGGTCGAGACCCTGAAGAAACAGGAGGATCTCGCGGATCGCTTCGTCGAGATCTTCGAGGAGCGGCGGCCGGACGTGGTTCTCCTGCCCTTCTGGCTCGACAACCACGTCGACCATCGGGCCGTCAATCAGGCACTGCTTCGCCTGGCCGGCAAGAAGACCTTTCGTTTCATGGTCTATGCCTATCCTGTCTGGTTCCCACTCCACCCCAACCTCCTCATCGACATCGGTCCGGTCTGGGAAGAAAAGAAGCGGGCGATCCTCTGCTACCGGACCCAGGTCGCCACCCGCGACTACGTCAGGATGAGCGGTTCGCTCGGCCAGTACTGGGCCGTCGTCAAGGGCAGGAACCTGGAGATGGTCGAGAGCTTCTTCCGGGCCACCTTTTCCGAGTACGTGTCCATGGGCAGGAAGATCCTGGGCTGATCTGCTCTGGGTGCGGGTCGCCGGGCGCGCAGAAGCGAGGGTTCTGACATGGATGGAAAGGGCGCCCGGGTTCTGCAGCTGTGCGCCTCGATGGCGGGCGGCGGGGCGGAACGGACCATGCTGGGGCTGGCCAGGGCGCTCGGTGAGCAGGGCCTGCGGAGTCTGGTCGCCGTCCGCGAGGGAGGCTACCTGCACGCGGCGGCGGATCGGGCCGGCATTCCGTTCCGGCTGGTCCGGATCCGGGGTTCCCTGGACCCGCTCGGCATCCGGGCCCTGCGGCGCATCGTGCGCCGGGACGGGATCGACATCGTTCACGCTCACGACGGCAAGACCTACTGGCCCTGCCTCTTCGTCAAGTGGCTCGGCGGGGGTCGCCCGAAGGTCGTGCTGCAGCGCACCCTCCACAAACCCCACAAGTTCTACAGCCGGGCCCACTACCGCTTCGCGGACGCGGTGATCGCCGTGTCCCGCTGCGTGGCGCGGGACCTGATCGACAGGGAAGGCGCCCCGGCCGGGAAGATGCACGTCATCTACAACGGCATCGATACCGGCGTCTTCAACCGGGAGGTGGCTCCGGTTCGGGTGCGGCAGGCCTGCGGGCTCGGGAGCAGCCTGGTCGTGGGGACCGCGGGTCCCCTGGGCAGGGGCTACGACAAGGGACAGGAGTACCTGATCCGGGCCGCGGCGCAGCTGCGGACCCGGTTTCCCGACCTCAAGCTCCTGATCGTGGGGGATGGGGACCTGCGGCCGGAACTGGAGGCCCTGACCCGGCAGCTCGGCCTTGGCGCCAGCGTCGTCTTCGCCGGCTACCAGGAGCGGATCGAGGATTTCTATGCCGCCATGGACGTCTTCTGCCTGCTCTCCTGGCGCAACGAGGGGCTGGGCAACGTCATGCTGGAAGCCCAGGCCATGGGCAAGCCGGTGGTGGGCACCGACGTCGGGGGCATCCCCGAGACCTTCGAGGACGGGAGCACCGGCCTGCTCGTGCCCGCCCGGGACGTGGACGCGCTGACTCGGGCCCTGGAAACGCTGCTGCGGGACGAGGCGCTCAGGCGGGAAATGGGAGCGCGGGCCGCGGAACGCATCCGCGTCCGCTTCAGCCAGGAGGCGGCGGTGCGGAACACCATCGAGGTGTACGACCGGGTCCTTGCCCCGGCCCGGGCGCTGCCCGCGGCCGGCTGATCCACCTGGCCTTCTTGAAGGCCTGCACGAAGGGGTTGGCCGGGTCGAGCTTCTCGGCGGCGGGTCTGCCCGCAGGGGGCTTGCCGCCGTGCCGGCGTGTGTTTGCGAGGCCCTGTTCGTGCTCCGTCGCGGGGAAGCAAGCTCCCGGGGAGAAACTTGACAGCCTCCTTTTAGGTGGGTTCTAGTGGAACATACCTTGATGGAGGGCGATCATGCAGTCGGCGATAGCCAAGGAGTTGCAGGAATTGAGGAAGTACCTCGGACAGGGGGAACCGCAGATCCTGGCCGAGGCACTCCGGCTGGGGATCCGGCAACTGTGGACCCAGACGATACTGGATCATTACGCGGGTGGGAAGATCTCCAGGCGAAAGGCGAGGAGTCTCCTGGGTAACGAGCTTGTGGAGAGGCTGGATGAAGAGAGGAGATTCGTCCTGAAGGATGTCCGATGGGGCCTCGCGGATGAGTGAAGTCGTACTGGATGCCGGCCCGGTCATACATCTGTCCCAGTTGAAGCTCTTCCGCCTGCTGGCCCTCTTTCCCTCCCTGCACACCCCGCTCGAGGTGCGGAAGGAGATCACTCGCTTTGACCTTCCGGGGAAAAGGGAGTTCGAAAGGTCGGAAGGCATTCATGTGCACCGAGTCTCGGGAAGTGAAAGGAGAGCGGTTGAAGCGGAACTGAAGGCCTTTCGTTTGCAGAAACCCGACATCTCCGTGTTGGCCTTGTGTCGGAAGATCCAGGCGGGACTTCTGCTGACCGATGATCTGGAGTTGCGCAGGGCCGCAGAAGTCATTGGCCTGGAGAGCTGCGGAACGCTGGGCATCCTCCTTCGGACCTCCAAGCGGGGATGGCTCTCACTTGACGAGACCCGCCAGGCACTGCGTGACCTTTTCAACCTCAGTTCCCTCTACCTCTCCGCGAAGTTGCTCGATCAAGTCCTCGAAGCGCTTTCCCGCCAAGACAAATGATGCCTGCACGCCGCGGTGACCAGGGGTGAGCGCAACGCCGCGGATGAGCGGCCCGGGCGCTGCCCGCGGCTAGCTGATCCACCTGGCCTTCTTGAATGCCTGCACGAAGGGGTTGGCCGGGTCGAGCTTCTCGGCGGCGGGTCTGCCCGCAGGGGGCTTGCCGCCGTGCCGTTGTTGCTCCCGGGGGCCCCGCTCCGCCGCGGGCCGGCCGGTTTCCCTGCCGCTTCCCGCGGTTCGCGGTCCCGTCGTTTCCGCCCCGCCTTCCCTGCGGCCGCCCCGGCTGCCGCTGCCCGGCACGCTCTTCAGGCTCAGGGCGATGCGGCTCCGCTGCAGGTCCACTTCCAGCACGGTCACCGTGACCGCCTGCCCGAGCTTGACTACCTCGCCCGGGTCCTTGACGAAACGGTCCGCCAGTTCGCTGATGTGGACAAGCCCGTCCTGGTGCACGCCCACGTCGACAAAGGCCCCGAAGCGGGTGATGTTCGTGACCCTGCCCGGCAGGCGCATGCCGGCTACGAGGTCCTTGAGTTCGTGCACGTTCTCGGCGAAGTGAAAGACCTCGAAGCTCTCCCGCGGGTCGAGCCCCGGCTTCTCCAGTTCCCGCAGGATGTCCCGCAGCGTCGGGAGGCCGACCCGCTCCGAGACGTAGACCTCCGGTCGGATCCGCGCCCGCAGGCCGGCGTCCCGCAGGAGTTCCCCCACCTCGCACCCCAGCTCCCGGGCCATGGCCTCCACCACGGGGTAGCTCTCGGGGTGGACGGCGCTGGCGTCCAGGGGGTTCAAGCCGTCGCGGATGCGCAGGAAGCCGGCGCACTGCTCGAAGGCCTTGGGTCCCAGCCTCTGCACCTGCAGGAGTTCCCGGCGATCCTGGAAGGGGCCGTGGGCGTTGCGGTGCTCGACGATGTTGCGGGCCAGCTGCGGGCCCAGCCCCGAGACATAGGTGAGAATCTGCCGGCTGGCGGTGTTGACCTCGACGCCCACGGCGTTGACGCAGCGGACCACCACGTCGTCGAGGCTCTGACGGAGAGCGGACTGGTTCACGTCGTGCTGGTACTGCCCGACCCCGATGGACTTGGGGTCGATCTTGACCAGCTCCGCCAGGGGGTCCTGGAGGCGGCGGCCGATGGAGACCGCGCCGCGCACCGTCACGTCGTGATCGGGAAACTCCTCCCGGGCCGCCTCGGAGGCGGAGTAGACCGAGGCGCCGCTCTCGTTGACCATCACCATCGCCGGCCGGCTGGGGAAGGCCAGACCCTCGAGAAAGGCCAGGGTCTCCCGGCCCGCGGTGCCGTTGCCGACCGCCACCGCCTCCACGCCGAGACGCTCGCAGATCTCCCGGGTCTTCTCCGCGGCCCGCTCCTGCTCGCGGGCGCCGGAGTGGGGGAAGATCACCTCGTGGCGCAGGAGTTTACCCTGCGGGTCCAGGCAGACGAGCTTGCAGCCGGTCCGGAAGCCCGGGTCCACGCCCAGCACCACCTTGCGGCCCAGCGGCGGGGCGAGCAGCAGTTGCCGGAGGTTTTCCGCGAAGACCCGGATGGCTTCCTCGTCGGCCCGGGTCCGGGAGGCCAGGCGGATCTCGGTCTCCATGGAGAGCGAGAGCAGCCGGCTGTAGCTGTCCTGGACCGCCTGCCGGACCTGCTCGCTGCTGGCATGGGCGCCCTTGACGAACCGGGCTTCGAGGAGCGCGACGGCCTCGGCCTCGGGCGGCCGCAGCCTCAGGTAGATCACTTCCTCCTTTTCCGCCCGGTACATGGCCAGGAGCCGGTGCGAGGGGGCGGTCCGCACGGGCTCCTCCCACTCGAAATAGTCGCGGTACTTCTGCCCCTCGGCTTCCTTGCCCGGGCTCAGGCGGGACCGGACCGTGGCCTTCTGTTCGAACAGGGCGCGCAGGGAGGCGCGGGCCTCGGGGTCTTCGTTCACCCACTCCGCCATGATGTCCCGGGCCCCGGCCAGGGCCTCCGCCTCGGAGGCCACGCCCTTTTCCGGGTCCACGCAGGCCGCGGCGGCTTCCCGGACCGCGCTCTCGGTCAGCAGTTCGGTCTGGGAGAACAGGCGGCCGGCCAGCGGCTCCAGCCCTTTCTCCCGGGCAATCGTGGCGCGGGTGCGCCGTTTGGGCCGGAAGGGCAGGTAGAGGTCCTCCAGGACGCTCATGGTCCCGGCGGTCCGGAGACGGGTGCCGAGTTCCTCGGTCAGCAACCCCCGCTCATCCAGGGACTTGAGGATGGCCGCTCGCCTCTGTTCGAGTTGCTCGAGCTGGGCCAGCCGGTCCCGGATCGTGGTGATGGCGACCTCGTCCAGCGACCCGGTGGCTTCCTTGCGGTAGCGGGCAATGAACGGCACCGTGGGCTTATAGGAACTTGCTTTCAGACGGGCGGAGAATAGCAGGTGACGTAATTGCGTGTCAAGAAGGAAAACACCCAAGATGTTGTGTTGTCCCGGGGAGCGCGAGGGGAGTATTGCGCCCGGGTGGGTGCCGCGGGAGAGAGTCCGGTCAGAGCAGGGGGAAAATCGGGTTGGACGACCTGAAAATGAACGGACGGGTGCGACAAGAGGAGAAACACATCGTGCCCGCGGGAGTCGTTCAACAGTCCCAGTGGGCTGGCGGTGCCTGGGAGTAATCCTCTTCCTCGCGAGCCGGGAGCTGTGAGTAGGCGTCCTCGGTTAGCGGTCGGAGCCCCGGGGGCGAATGGGCTCTGGGAGTCGGCCTGGCGTTTGCCAACCACAGTCCGAGGTGTTCCAGTATCCTGCGGATCACCTCTGCATTGTCAATCACGGCCACGAGTCGCATCACCTTCTGACAGCGCGGACAGACCAAGGGCGAAACTTCGTAGGATAGCGTTTCATACTACACCTCATGCAGTTGCTTCTGAACTTGCCACATGGACAGGCTGCTGGGCCGCACCTTTTTTGCGTGTCTTCTGTAGGGTCAAATGCTCTGAAGGGGGACGATAGAGCCATTGGCCATTGTCGTCACATTCGTATCCTTGCAGGAGCCCCTTTCGACGCCAGGCCTTCACGGTTGGTTCAGAGACACCCAGTTGCTTTGCGACCTGCTGGGTCGTCACCATCCCGGCCTCCCGTAGACGCTGCTTGTAGCTTTTCAGCCCTGCGCGATAACGAACCCAGTGGATACTTGCCGGAGTGAATGCCTGGTCGGCTCCTGTTTTTAGACCCCGCTGGTTCAGCAGGGCGGCCACTTGCCCGTCGGTATAGTGCTTGAGCAGTTCATCGATTTGGGCCAACACATAATCGGTTGTCTTTCGTCCCTGCCAGGCATTGAGGGGCAGAGGCAGGGTGAGCGTAGTTGTTGCTCCTCCCCGGAAGCGTACCTGGACGAGAATCTCTTCTTTCTTGACCAAGGTAACATCTTCAATCAACAGACTTACCATGCGTTTGCGTTCCCGTGGAGGCGTGTTGGGATCGTCCCAGATGGCCGGGAAATCCTGGACCAGGGAAAACAGTCGCTTGCGTTGTGTTTCGTCCAGCACCTTACGATCTCGATCACGCCCGCGATCGTAGTTCTCCTGCGCCTTGACGATCTCCCGTAGTTTCTCGTTCCATTCGGCCTCCAGGGAGTCGGCCACCAATCGGTTGGCCGGATCCACGTGCATGTACCGACGTCGAGCATTCTCGGCTTCGTAGCGGGCGCGCTCGACCTGAAGGCCGCGCAGGCGGTCGGCTTCGTCCAGACGCGCTTGGATCTCCTGTTGCACGGCCAAGGCCACCTCGACCGCCAGCGGAGTCATCGCTTCCACCAGCAGCCGGCCCACCGCCCGATCGATGCTCGCCCCGGGAATGGTTTGACAAACCGGCGCACCGTGCTCCATGTAGTGACGATTACAAAGATAGTGAGGCAAGAGCTGCTCGCCACGACAACGGTAATGGACGGTCATGCGGTTTCCGCAAATGCCACAGACAACCCGTCCCTGCAACAGGGCCGGCCCTTCCCGAGGCGGACCGTGACGGCGATCGATTCCGTAAGCCGACGCATTCTGCCGAATCCGCTGCTCGATTCTCTCGTGTTGTTCCCAGCAGATGTAGCCTGGATGGGCATCCGGGATAAAGACTTGCCACCGATCGCGTGGCAGGCGTTGTTGCTTTTTGCTTCCGTCCGCCTCGGTTCGCGTTCGGTGTCGGCCAAAGACGTATGCCCCCGTATACCGTGGATTGCGCAAGACTTCCAACACTTGCTTGACCGCCAGCGGCCCCCAGATCACCTTATCCTTGTCCGGCCCGGAAAAGACCTGCCGGGGAAACTCAAGCCCGTTGTCCCGAAAATGCCTGGCCACCCGATGTGCCGTGCCCACTCGAAAGAAGGTGGAGAACAAAAGCCGGATGCTCTCCTGGACATGCTTGTCCGGCTCCAGGGTTACGTGGCCCTGCGGGTCGTAGACCAGCCCAACGGGCAGCCGGCAACGAAGCTCGCCGCGACGGGCCTTGTTCAACAGCCCCCCTCGCAGCCGTGCCCGCATCACGTGGATCTCGGCCTCCGACATGGTGCCCTTCAGGCCCAACAACAACCTGTCGTTAAAATGACTAGGATCGTATACGCCGTCCTCATCCAGAATGAGCGTATCGGTCAAAGCGCAAATCTCGATGAGCCGATGCCAGTCTGTGGAATTGCGCGCCAGCCGGGATACCTCAAGCCCCATGACGATACCGGCTCGGCCCAGGCCCACCTCGGCCACCAGCTTCTGAAATCCTTGACGATCTACGGCGGAGGTGCCCGATTGTCCCAAGTCGGTATCAATGACCTCGATCCCTTCCCCGGCCCAGCCCAGGGCGATCGCTCTCTGGCGAAGCCCATACTGCCGTTGGGTGCTTTCCGTGTTCTCGAACACCTGCCGCACGGTGGACTGCCGTACGTACAAATAGGCGGTTCGTTTCAGATGCCCGGCGGTTACCTTGGAATTGCTCTCCATGTTGGCCCCCCCTCCCTATGGCTGTTGTTCAGCACCATGGCAGCCATCAACAGGGTCAACTCTCCTTGTACGGATGAAGCAAGGGTACAGGAACCCCTGGACCGCTGGCCACCCACAGGGGCTGTCTCAACCGTCCCGTCCTGCGGCTGACGAACTTCCATCCAGGCTCGCATCCCTTGCCGTAACAGCACGCCAAAACCGTATCCCTGCCCGGGCAACACGGAACCCTGGAGCACCTGGCTGCGCAACTGTTCGTAGCGCTCGCACAGAGGATGACCTGCTCTCCAAGGAGCCGTCTCCACCGTCCCGTCCCCTCTTACCTCGTTTTTTTTTCCTTGCGTTTCAGAGCCCGCTGGATACTGCGCCGGTGTACAACCAGACCGAAATCCTTCTGGATTCCCTTGATCAACTCCTCCAGGGTCACGGACCCATCTTGCGCCTTTTGTTCTTCGATGAACTTCACGACCGGCTCGCTCAGCTTGTGTGCTCGCCGAGGGCCGGGCTTGACCCGAACCAGGCCCAGAAGCCCACCGCGGTCGAAAGCGGCTAGCGCCTGGTAAACCGAGGGTCGTGAGAAACCGAACCGGTGAGCCACCCCTCGGAGGGGCTCCCGGTCCACCCGCACCCGACGAAGCATCTCGTACTTGACCTGGATCAGGTCCCGGGGGTCGAAAAACTCGCTTTGTTGGAACACCTCGTCGGTGACCCGCTCCGGATGGGCATGCAGACAACCCTGTTTTCGCAGTTCCCGCAGTTTGGCATCGCCCTTGTTTGGCATAGGGATCCCCTCCCTAGATAATGTAACATCCATTATGCCCTTCCAGGCGGCACTATCAAGTCATTTTGTGCCAAAAGCTCGAAATAGTCAATCATAATTGCCGATTAGCATCTCGCGCCAAGATCCGCATGGACCCTGCGTGGCATATTCAGATTTACATATAGTGGCGCAATTGCCTTTACATGTCACGAGCCTCTCCTCGGCGTTTTCTTTCGGGGACTACTCGGGGCTATCCCGTCGATCAACTCGGCCAGATGTATGAGGTCCTCGGGCCGAAATCCTGCTCGCCCCTTCGACAAAACCAAAAATGGATCCGGGGGGCTCAGAGTTGTCCAGTCGGTGGGTACGGAGGCCAGGCGTCCAGCATCGTTACGGAAGTAGACCCACGTTTGGCTCCAGGTGTGCTTCGTTTTGATCCGTTCGAATTGTCGACCAAACAGCGGATGGAAGGGGTGGATAATTTGGAAGGTCGTTGTCGCACCCGCTGCGTCGGGTGCAGTTCGCACGGGACTCGTAAACCTTCTGGATGAGGCGTGCCCAATTGCGCCTGAATGCCTCGGAAGAGATCACCGGCTCCAGCACAGTGGGGATGGACTCCACTTCCTGCCGCTTGCGCTCTCTTCCCCTGACCGAGTTGGCGTAGGCGCCGTAGTAGCGGATCGACTGTTTACCCCTTTCGGGAACGTGGGAGAGCATGGCGGCCAGCCATTCCAGGGCGTCGTAGCTTTTCTTCTCTTTCCCATCCTTGGAGCGGTAGACGACCGTGGCCTGCTCGGGAGAGTAGTCCATGCGTTTTTGGGAGAAGGCGGCCCGAATCAGATAGGCGGCCAGGTTTTCCAGGGATTTCTTCTCCCGCGGCTGGATGCGCTCGCCGGCAAAGACGTTGAAGCCGGAGTGTCTCCAGCCGTCGAGCATGCGGATGAGTTCCGAGGTGATCTTCTTCTTGCGCAGGAGCATGGCGAGCACCTTGACGCGGAAGAGCTTTTCCAGGTCCTTAACGTTAAATTTCGGAGCGACCCGGAACATACCTTGTCCGTAAAAACAGCCGTCCGGGCAAAGGACATGCAGGTGGGGGTGAAAGCGCTGCAGATCATCTCCGAAAGTTTGTGTGGAAATAACCGCAGCGGGGACGGCGTTGGGCTCGGGCACGGCGGTTTGCAAAAAGGTCTTGAGCGATTCCCAGGCGCAGCGACTCAGATCCGCCAGCAGCTTGCGATCGTGCAGGAAGAAGCGGCGGAGGATCTTGGGGATCGAAAAAACCCAATGCCTGTGCGGGACGGCCCGGAGCACATGCCCGCAGAGCCACTCGCCGAACTCCACGGTCCGTTTCTGCGCACAGCTTGGGCAGAATTTTCTTTCTTTACAAGAAAACGCCAGGACCATTTCCGTGCCGCAGGCATCGCAGCGGATGCGGGCAAAACCCTCATGAAGGTCCCCGCAGGACAGGTAATGGATCATGATCTCCTTCAGGTGGGGCCGCCAGAAGCCGTAACGTTTGGCGAATCGTTCCGGGTAAACCTGTTCGAGGGTTTCGTGGTGATCCTGGACGCACTGGTAGAAGGGGGTCAGATGCGGCTTTCGTGGACGGTAGACCGTGCAGGCTTCGGGCATGGGTTCGCGCGCGACAAGACAGGTGGCGAGTGTGGATCACGTTCTAGGGGGCTCAACGGGCAAAAGGTGTGCCAGGGGGTGGCGGATGCGCTATGCAGGCGCAACCGCAACGCGCTCAGGCCTTGTGCTGGCTTGCGGGCGAACTGGCGCACCGGGGATCGGACAGAGAGGGGATCTGGGAAAGAAAACGTGGCCGGGTGTTCACAGCGGGGGGAGCATGAACACGGGGTCGTTCAGAGGATTAAGCTCTGTTGGATCTTGAACATCGCACGGCTCTGGGTTGCGAGAACGGCGGGCCTCCAGTCGATCAATTCGCGAAGACCAATCGTCTCCTTGTGATTGACAGGGGTTACTGCCCACTTTATCCTGCTTCCACAAGGGGAGAAAGGATACTCCCATTGTGGAAGCGAAGTGCGGAAATGGAGAAGAACCCGAATCACCTGCTGTACATCCAGACTCTCACAATTCCAGGATGTTCCCGGTGCGCACCCGTGAACGCCCCCTTCACATGGCCAAACAACTCCGACCGGGCCATGTTCGGATCCCCGCCGAAATGGGAGCAGTTGACGGTAACGATTCGATCGGCCGGCACCCCGGGGTGCTTCTCTTGGAACAGGGTCTTAAAGACGTGCAGAAAGAGGGATTTCCCGCACCCCGTGGGCCCGATGACCATAATCGGACCGTCGCCCGCGGCCGCAACATGACGTTCAAAGTCGTCAAGGTCCCCCACGAGTCCGGGTGGGACAATCCACCTCTTGCCCTGAATCTCTTCCATTCGTCTCCCCTCGCGTGCGCTCCCGGGAAGCGTCCACATGAAGACAGAAAGTAGTTGGCGTATTTACATAGTCAATGTCCCCAAGTCTGAAACCGCGGACAAACCACATCAACGACGTTCTTCTACACGCCTGTCCAGAATCCTCAGACCTACTTCCTTGATGAGCGGTTGGTTTCCGCACTATACTCCCCTTAAAGGTAGATTGCGTACACTCTCCTGCCGTTCTGACCGGAGGGACACACACTCCTTCCATTCACACTTTCCCCAGGCGGGTTAATCCTTAGGGAAGCCGTTTCGCCCGGAGGTGCCAAGCCCCGTGATCCAGACAGGAGCAGAAAAGGATTCATTGTGTGTCAACCTGCGATTGTCCGGGTAGAAGCCGCAATTTCGAAGATGATATCGATCTTCGTGCGTCTTTCATGGCCGGCGCAGGGGGTGTTGCCGAGATGCTCGCCGCAGGTTTCACAGACATGGACTTCGGCGACCTGAACGGTCTCCACCGTGCGGGTGTTTCCGGAGCGCGCGTTGTTCTCGTCCTTGCCCTTACCTTTGGCACCGGGTTGGCTTGCCGCGGTGTTATCCTTGTCCGTCTGGGAGGAGGGTTTGCTGGAGTTCTTGCTGTCCTTGGTCGTGCGTTTTTCCATGAAGACGGCCATCAACAGCTCGAACAGCATCAACAGGGCCTGGATCAGGGATTGGCTTTCCGAGCCCATCTTCCCTTCGGTGCAAAGGCGCTCGAACCGGGCCTTCAGCGTGTCGAATTCTTCTCGAAGCGATTGCTTGTTGACGTTCGACATAATTCGTTCATCCGCCGGTTGGCAGGCGTGTCAGGACGGACTGGCCTCCCGGACTTCAACGGCCATCATGGCCGCCAGCACCGCCAGCCGTTCCCCCGGGGGCAGTGCCTGGTAGCGTCTTGCCCAATTGGCGGCCTTGCGCTTGACCTGTTGTCGGTGGGTGAAGTTCTTGCCCGCGTAGCCGGCCCAATGCAGGCGGTCCACGGTGAAGTTGAACCAAAGCTTTTCCGTACGTACACCGCCCTGGTTCATGACTTGCAGTTCCACGCTGCGCCACCCCTTGAGCATCTGGTCATACAAAGCCGATGGGTAGCCGGAGATCATCACCCGGCAAGGCAGTGTTTTGAGGAGTTCCAGAAGTTGGACATGATCCCGTTCCTCGTAGTCGAAGCGGTATCTACGACCCGAGGTGCGAGTGCGCAGCAGATACGGTGGATCGCTGTAGACCAGCTCCGAACCCTGATAGTCGAAATCGGCCAGGAACCGATGCGCGCAGCCGTTCACCAGTTGCACCGGATAGCTGCATTCGAAGTCCGCCAGAGCCTGTGGGTCAAGGTCGATGCCGATGTTGCGCAGCGCCGGCGGCTTGCGCTTCATGATCGCGCCTCCGCCCAAGTGCGTCTCAATGTAGGTGTCATGCGGCGGCATCATCGCGATGATCGCCTGACACAAACCCGACGTCGCCTTCGACCCAAAATAACCCATGGCTCCGGATCCGATTTTTTGTCTCGGACCCGAAGCATAGCGTTGCCTGGCTATGTTGTCAAGAGAAGTTTCGAGAAAATTCGAGATTGCACCGGCGGAAGGCTCTACTCGAATTCTGTAGGGGTGGGTGAGTAGTTACA
The DNA here is from genome assembly GCA_016872975.1 of Planctomycetota bacterium. GTDB lineage: Bacteria > Planctomycetota > Phycisphaerae > Sedimentisphaerales > Anaerobacaceae > PLanc-01. Next base: position 1,651 of record VGYL01000016.1, on the reverse strand, counting down.
CTTTTTCAAATAATCAGGCGCGGTCTATGGCGCTTGTTTTGGGCCTAGTTGTGGAAGGTTCTGACGCAAGCGGGGAGACTGCTGACCTCCTGGACGCTGAGCACGGTGGGGAGGCGATGCTCCGTCTGGGCCCGCAGGATATGGAAGATATGCCAATCCTGTCGAAGGACTTGGGTGAAGAAGAAGCGGATGCCGCAGTAACAGATGCGCATGGTCTTGGGAGACCAGTGGCTGAGGTTCTTCCGGTGGAGGAAATAGTCCAGAAGCTCCTGCTCGGAGATGGCATCCGGGGTTTTGTCATAGAACTGGCAGAGCATGCCTACGGCACGGGTGTACGCCTGCTGGGTACGTTCCTCCTTGCCGTTGAGCTGAAGGGCCTGAATCATCCTGTCGTACCAGCCTGTCGTCATGACGCCTCGGCTTTCCTTTGCCATTGCGCGGTGGCGGAGGTGCTTTGAACGACCGGAGCACCGGATCCCTCATGATCGAAAGGCTGGTACGACAGGGTTTAATCGGCGATCAGGCGGGAGAAGGTAGGAAGGCAAAAACGCTGCCGCGAAGCGGCTTGCTTGAACAACCAGTTCAGCGGACGGTCGCCTTCGGCGCCCGCCGCTGAATCGAAGCGTGTGTGCCGGGCATGGCACGTAACTTGTGGGGTGGAAGTCCCCATACCAGGTGTACGCGGAGCCGAAGGTTAGGAGAAGGGCAAGGGCGTCGTCGCGAGGCGGGGTCTGAAGGAAGCCCAATCCAAAAGTGCAGGGCGACGAACAGGAACCGGATAGGAGGTGTGGTACGTCCGGGGCGAGCGGGCACGTGACCGCGAAGCCCTCCATCCGCAGCAGGGACGTGCTTTATAAGCCAGAGACTTTCTGTTTGACCTTGGACATTCTCAAGTCGCGCTCGGCGCGGTTATTGGTGAAGGAGACATGAGGGAGCTTGGCAAAGAGCAGGACCGCGGTTTCATGCTGTTTCAGACGTTCCCACAGGTTGTGGGCATCGGTCTTGGCGATGCGCCCCCGCTTGCCATTTTGCCTGGGGGGAATGGGCGGGAGTTCTTTTTCGCCACGGCTGAGGATGTTGCGGTAGCGTTTTTTCAGGTTCTTGTATTCCCTCCGGGTAAGCTTCTTGTTTTTGCGCTTTGCGACGATGATACATGTCTTCTGGAGAAGGCGTTTCATGTTGGCTGCCCAGGGGTAGCCGTTGGCATCGACAAGGAAGGTCAACTCCCGCAGCAGGTGCGAGCCACAGAGGCCGTGGCCGCAATGATCGTAGGAGAGATAGGAGGCCCAGCAGTCGTGAATCACGACCCCGCCATATCGGGGGATGATGCCGATGTCCTCGATCGCCTCACCTCCCCGCTTGGGATGCAAGAATTTCAGGGTGATATCGCCTGCGGAACAAACATGGATCCAGTAGTTTTTCTTGTCGACGCGCAACGAGGTCTCGTCCACATGCATCGCGGGCATGGCCAGGATCTCATCGACTGCGGATTGTTCCCATCGTGCCAGGCAATGGTGCAACTGCATGACGTATTTCAGCAGGGTTGCCTCGGAGATCACCTGCCCGATCAGTGTCTTGATCGACTGTTGAACCCGCTTCAGGGAGACCATCTGTGCAATGATCATGTTGAGGACATAGGCTTTGACGCCCG
>VGYL01000015.1 GCA_016872975.1 Planctomycetota bacterium | reverse complement strand
CCGGCAAGAACCGCATTTTTGACCGCGCCAGTTCAGACCGCCAATCAGACCGCCAAAGATTCGTGTGTCTGGGCCGAAAACCGCGTTTTCAGGGGCGCCAGTGCGTATACCGGGATCAGAGCGCCATGTCTATTAGTTTGGCGGTCTGATTTTTTGGCGTGAAAGACGGCCACTCCGCGGGGGTGCTTGGCGGACTGAATTTTTCGCGTAAAAACGCGGTCTGGGGATTACGGGGTCAGGTCCATTCTCCGCAGCCACATCGCCCGCCCTGGTCGGGGCGGGGCTTCTACGCGCGGTGCCGGCGGAGCAGGTCGAGCAGGTGCTGCATGTCGGCGGGCAGGGGGGCCTCGAATTGGACGCGCTGGGCGGTGGTGGGGTGGGTGAAGGCGAGGGTGCGGGCGTGGAGGGCGACGCGGCTGATCACGGGCTCCTCGACGGCGGGCTCGGCGTCGGCGAGCTGCCAGGGATAGACCAGCTTGCCGCCGTACATGTCGTCGGCCACGATCGGGTGCTTGATGTAGGACATGTGGACGCGGATCTGGTGCGTGCGGCCGGTATGCGGCGTGAGCTGGACCAGGGAGAAACCGCGGAAGGGCTCCAGCACCTCGTAGAATGTGACGGCCTCTTTGCCCACCTCCGGGCGGATCGCGTACTTCTCGCGGATCGTCGGATGGACCCCCAAGGGGGCGTTGATCCGGTCGGCCTGCAGCTCCGGCGTGCCGTGCACAATCGCCAGGTAGGTCTTGTCCACCTCGCGCTGCTCGAACTGCTTGGCGATCCGCCACTGGGCGCCTTCGTGCTTGGTGACGACCATGACGCCGGAAGTGTCGCGGTCCAAGCGGTGCACGATCCCCGGGCGGAACTCGCCCAAGCCGCTGGACAGCCGGTCCGCATAGTGCACCAGGGCGTTGACCAGGGTGCCGCGGGTGTTGCCCCGGGCCGGGTGCACGATCAGGTCGGGCTGCTTGTTCAGGACGATGATGTCGTCGTCCTCGTAGAGGATGTCCAGCGGGATGTTCTCGGGCGGGATCTCCTTGCTGGGCGGCTCGGGAATCACCAGCTCGATGACGTCGCCGTGGCTGAGGCGAAAGCTCGGCTTGGCGGGCTTGCCGTTGACCTTCACGCCGCCGGCGCGGATCGCGTCCTGCAAGAAGTGCCGGCTGAGATTGCGAAATCGGCCGTGCAGATACTTGTCCAGCCTTCGCTCCGTGATCCCGATGCCCACGTGCAGCGTCAGCGGCCGACCTCTGAGTTCCCGCAGTTCGTCCATTGTGCTCCGTCAACCGTCCTTCGGCGCATTGGCGTCGGGCAGACTCGGGTTCTCGTCGGGCACGGGCGTCGGGGCCGCGGGCACCGCAGGAGCGACGGCTTCCTCCGGGGGCGCCGGGAGGGGGCCGATCATCGGCGCGGGCGCCGTGTCCGGCTGGATCTGTATCGCAGGGACCGGCGGTTCCGCCGGCGGCGGCGCCGGCAGGAAGACGATCTCGGTCTTATAATCCGCCATGGTCTTCAGACGATACGCGGCGGCCGCCTGGGCGGTCGTCCCGGCGTAGTCCGCGCTCTCGGCCACCTCCCGGTAGATCGCCCGGGCCTGGTCGAAGTCGCCGAGCTCCTCCTCGCACAAGCCCAGCCCGTACTTCGCGGTGGCGCGCAGGACCGGACTCGACGGTTGGCGGTCCAGCGCCTGCTGGTAGCTGGCCTGCGCCTGGCCGATCTGATCGACCAGCTCGGCCCGCTCGACATCCGTGAACCGGTAATGCAGCGCCGCGCGGAGGGCGGCGGCACGCTGGATCAGGGCCAGGGCGGCCATGTCGTTATGGGACGCTCTCTGCGCGAAGTCCTGCAGATCCTTCGCCACCGGCAGCAGGGTGTACGACTGATCGTTGTTCTGCATCGCGGCGCGGGCCACCGCGTTCATCTGCTGCGGCACCTGCGTAACCAGCTCGGTCAGGCGCGTCTGCTGGCGCACGGACGCGACATCCCTGCGATAGAAGCTCCAGAAATACACGAGCAGCGCCACCAGCACCACGGCGGCACCGGCGATCAGGCTGGTGCGATTGGCCTTCGCCCACTCGGGGAAATGCGCGATCCAGTCCGCCAGCTCGTTGGTCTTCAGTTCATGCCGATGATCCGATTTCATTCGCGTTCTCCGATTTCACCGTGAGTCGCCCGCGTGAAGATCCAGCCTCACGTCGGGAGTTCTGTTCCAGGGCCCCGGCCCGGGTTATCGGGCCATGCAAAGACGAACGTTCATGATAACAATACGTCTTTTAACTTGCAACGCAAGTATCGCCGAGTTAGAATTTTGGATTGCTTTTTTCAGTATGCACCAAGATTGGGGATGGATGGAATGCCGGAAACACGGATTGCACGAAACGGAGAAACCACAGTTCTGTTCGGGGCCGCTCTCTGTCTGATGATGACCGCCCTCCTGCCGGCGGCGACCGGCAAGCGGCCGGCCTGCCTCGACGGCATCTGGGATTCGCAGCGGTATATCCACGTGGACGAGATCAAAGCGGGCATGCCGGCCTACTGCCTGACCGACTACGGGGAAGGCGGCATCGAGAAGTTCGAGATGAAGGTCGTCAACGTGATCTCCGGCATCCGCGACCTGGAGCCGGGCCGCAGTTCCATCCTGGTCATGGGCACCGACGCGCGCTTCAAGCACACGGGCCTGGTGGCCGGTTGCAGCGGCTCGCCCGTGTATATCGACGGGCGCCTGGCGGGGGCGCTGGCCTGGGGCTATACCTTTTCCAAGGACCCGCTGTATGGCGTAACCCCCATCGAGGAGATGCTGGAGGTCGGGGAAGTCAACGGGGCGGGCGGCGCGGGCCACGGCTCGGCAAGCCCGGTGGCCTTCACGTTCGATCTGTCCAAGCCCATCGACCTGGCCGAGATCGACAGGCAGATCACCGCCCGCAAGCCGACGGCGGCCTCCGGTCCGGGCGGGGCGACGGCCCTACCGTATCCGCTGCTCATATCCGGCCTGCCGGCCGAGGTCGGCGCGCCGCTGGCGGGACAACTGGAGGCGCTGGGCGCTCTGGCGGTCCCCGGCCCGGGCGGCGCCGCATCCCTGCCGCCGGGCGAGTGTTCCGTGAAACCGGGTGGGACCCTGGCCATTCCCCTGGTCACGGGCGACATCCGGATGAGCGCCGTCGGAACCGTGACGGAGGTTCGGGGAGACCGTATTTACGGGTTCGGCCACAGCCTCTTCGGCGGAGGACCCACGAATCTGCCCATGGCGGGCGGAATCGTCTACACGGTGGTCTCGAACCTCGAGCGGTCCTTCAAGCTGGCCACGTGCACGGAGATCGTTGGCGCCATCACGTGCGACCAATCCGGGGCGGTGGTCGGGCGGATGGGGGAGAAGCCGCCCATGATTCCGCTGACGCTTCGCTGCGAGCGGTTCAACGCCGTGGAGCCTGTTTCCTACGAATGCCAGGTGACGTACCACCGGATGCTCACGGCGGGCCTCGTGCGGACCGCGATCTTCCTGGCGGGCTACCGGGGCGGGTCGTTCCCGCGGGATCATACGGTCGAATACACCGCGGCCATCGAGCTGGACGACGGCCGGTCCATCCGGTTCGCCAACACGTCCACCAACATGGGGTTGGGCGAGCCCGGGATCGAGCTGGCCGGCACGCTGGCCCTGTTGATGAACAATCCGTACCGCACGGCCGAGATCAAGGGGCTGCACTTCGACGTGCGCATGACGCCGCGGAATATCCTCTCCTACCTGTGGTCGGTGGAGGTGGGCGACCGCAAGGTCAAACCGGGCGGCACGATTCGCGCTAAAGTGGTGATCGAGTCGTTCCTCAAGGAGAAACGCAAGTACCAGATCAGCCTGGACGTCCCCGACAACCTGGCGCCGGGCAAGTACAACCTGATGTTCCTCGGCGCCGGCGACTATGAGGGTTTCCTGCGCAAGGCCGCCCCGTACCGGTATCTGGCGACGAATTATCAGACCCTGGTGGACTCCCTGAACCACGTTCTGAATGTTGCCCGCACCAGGCTGTACTGCCTGCTGGTATTGCCGCCGAGCGGGATCGCGCTGGAGCGGGCCGAGCTGCCGAGCCTGCCGGGCACCAAGGCGCTGATCCTCCAGAGCGACAAGCGGGCCGTGCCGGTCCAGCCGTATCCCCGCTGGATCGAGAAGACTCTGGAGACGGGTACGGTGATCGCCGATAGAGTGATGGTGCCTGTCACCATATATAAGGATTGAAGACATGATACAGGAATGCTGCCGCCGGAATCGCAGAAGGATCGCTGCGGTTGTGCTGTTCGTCGTTTTCTCGGCCTCGCTCGGCCAAGCCGTCACCAGCAAGATCACGCGCCACGCGAGCGGCAAGGACCTGCTCGCCGGCAAGGCCGACGGCGTGGTCGTGACATCGCGCGGGACGATTCAGCTCGGGCGCTCGGCCACCGTGCTGGCCTCGGAATTCGAGGACGTGTGGTCGGTCAACCGCATCGTGGTCAGCGGCGGGACGATCTTCCTGGGGACCAGCCCCAACGGCCACGTCTACCAGTACAGTCTCGACAAGATGACGAAGATCTATCCGCCGGAATCGCGGCGCGGATCGGCCTCCTCCGGCCCGGCCGAGCCGCCGGCGGGTGAGGCAACGAAGGAGGACGAGAAGAAAGACGGCCAGGTGGTGGAAGCCACCGAGCGGCTGTCCAACGAGCACATCTTTGCGATGGCGCTGGACGTGGCGGGCCGGCTGCTGGTCGGCATCAGCGGTCCGAAGTGCCGCCTCTGCCGGTACGAGGCCAGCAAGATGGAGACCATCTTCGAGCCGGACGGCGCCACCTACATCTTCGACATCGAGACCGATAATGTCGGCAACATCTACCTGGGCACCGGGCCGAACGGCAAGGTCTACGTGCTGGACCCCTCCGGCAAGGTCGCCCAGCTCGTCTACCAGGCGCGGGACAAGAACATCCTGTCCGTGGCCGCCAGCCGGGACGGCTTCGTCTACGCCGGCGGCGACACGCGCGGCCTGATCTACAAGATCAACCCGCGCAACAAGACGGCCGCAGTCCTGTACGACAGCGACGAGCCCGAGATCAGCGCCCTGCTGGCGGTGGACGGGCTGTCCACGCAGGCGGGGGTCCTCTATGCGACCGCCACCTCGGCCAACGTGGTGGAAGCGGAGCAGAAGTTCGCGGCGCAGCAGAACGTCTCCGGCCGGCCGGAGAGCCGCAAAGACGAAGACGTCCGGGGCGCGGCCGAGGGCGGCCTGCGCCTGAAGGTCGCCAACAGCAGTCCGCCCCCGGCCAGCCGCGCCGCACCGCCGGCACCCCCGCGGCCGGCGCCGCGACCGGCCAAGCCGGGCACCGCCAGCTACATCTACCGGATCGACAAGCAGGGCTACGTTACCGAGGTCTTCAGTGAGGCGGCCGTGTTCCTGTGCCTGACCCGCCAGGACGGCAACCTTCTCGTCGGCTCGGGCAACGGGGGCCAGCTCTACAGCGTGGACCCCGAGACGGAACGCCATGCCATTCTCTACGAGGATCCCCGGGCGGCCCAGATCGCCGCCGTGACCGTCTCCGAGCAGGACCTCTACCTCGGGACGGCCAACCCGGCGCGGCTCGTGCTGCTGTCCTCCAATTACGCCACCCGCGGGACGTACCAGTCCGATCTGATCGACGCGGGCCAGCCGGCCAAGTGGGGCAAGCTGCAGGTCGATGCCGACATTCCCCGGGGCTGCAAGGTCCTGGTCGCCACGCGGAGCGGCAACGTCAAGGACGTCAACGATCCGACGTTCTCCGAGTGGACCGAGCCGGTTGAGATGACCGGGCCGGTCCAACTGCGCTGCCCGGTGGGCCGCTTCTGCCAGTACAAGCTCATTCTGGAGGCGGACGACGGCCGCAAGACGCCGACGATTCGCGAGGTGGCCGTGGCCAGCACGGTGCCGAACCTGGCCCCCAAGGTCGAATCCATCGACGTCGCCCGCCTGCTCACTCCCGGCAAGGAAGGCGTCTTCAAGATCGGCTACAAGGCCGCCGACGAGAACGACGACAAGCTGATCTACCGGCTGGATTTCCGCAAGCTCGGCCGCACGAACTGGATCCAGATCAGGGACAAGGTCGAGACGGACAACCTCGAGTGGGACGGCAAGACGGTCGAGGACGGCCGCTATGAGGTCCGGGTGACCGCCAGCGACGAGCGCAGCAATACGACCGCGACCAAACTGACCGGCCGGCGGATCAGCGACCCGATCGTCGTGGACAACACGCCCCCGGTGATTCGCAAGTACGCCATCGAGAAGAGCGGCCGGACCGTCACCCTGAAGCTGGAGATTACCGACGAGCTGAGCATCATCAGCCGGCTCGAATACACGATCGACAGCAACGCCGAATGGAAGGGCACTCTGCCCGACGATCTCGTCTGCGACACCACCGAGGAGAGCTTCACCCTCACGACCGAGGAGCTCGAGCCCGGCGAGCACGTGATCGCCGTGAGAATCTTCGACGACGTGGGCAACGTGACCTTCCGGACCTTCGAGGTCAACGTGCAGGGAAAATAGCCGGCCCGGGGCCGGAAATTCCAAGCACCAAATCCGAAATCCCAAACAAATTCGAAATTCAAAACTCCAAATCCAAAACGGACCCATGGACGGGCGACAGCGTTTCGGTCATTGGTGCTTTATGATGCGGACGATTGCCTTCGACCAGATCCGGCAGAGCGTGGCATCGCTCTGCATCGCGGCGTGTCATGAATTGCCGCCGGATGTGCTGCGCGCGCTGGAACGGGCGGTCGAGAGGGAGTCGAATCCGCGTGCCGCCGGGATTCTGCGGCAGTTGATCGAGAACGCCCGCCTCGGCGCGCAGGATCGGATTCCCCTGTGCCAGGACACCGGGCTGACCGTGGTCTTCGTGGAGCAGGGGGCGGCGGTCACGATGTCTCCCGCCGGGCCGGGACGCGCGACCGTGATCGACGCCATCAACGAAGGCGTCCGGGCCGGCTACGACGCGGGCTACCTGCGCAAGAGCATCGTGGCCGATCCGCTCCAGCAGCGGAAGAACACCGCCACGAACACCCCGGCGGTCATCCACTTGTCCCTCGTGCCCGGCGACCGGTTGAGGCTGACGGTCATGGCCAAAGGCGGCGGCTGCGAGAACAAGAGCCAGTTCCGCATGTTCCGGCCCACCGCCGACCGCCGGCAGGTCATCGACTGGGTGGCGAGTGTCGTCCGGGAAGCCGGCGCCGATGCCTGCCCGCCCTTCGTGGTCGGCGTCGGGATTGGCGGCAACTTCGAGCACAGTTGCCTGCTCAGCAAAAAGGCACTCGTGCGGAGCCTGGAGGAGCCGCACGCCGATCCCTTCTACGCGCGGATGGAGCAGGATCTGCTGGCGCAGGTCAACGCGCTGGGCGTCGGTCCCCAGGGTCTCGGCGGCGACACGACCGCCCTGGGCGTGCTGATCGAGACCGCCCCCTGCCACATCGCCTCGCTGCCCGTGGCGGTCAACATCGAATGCCACAGCCACCGGCATCAGACCGCAGTCCTATGAATTGATGATCGATGATTGACTATTGATGATTTGGGTCAGCGCCCGCCTTGCGTCGATGCGCCCGCAAGCAGCGGAGCGATCTCCGGAAATCATCGATTGTCAATCATCAATTATCCTTGAAATGGGCCATCCAGGGGGCTTCGGTCTGCCAGTTGGGCCCGGGGGCATTGGGGTTGAAGCGTTTGCTCCACTTCAAGCGCCACAGACGTTTGAGCCAGACCTTCTCGACGTGGTAATCCAGGAAGACGACGTTGACGGCCTGCTGGTGGCGGTTGAGGCAGAAGCGGTTCATGGCATTGTCGTCGCCGGCATAGCGGGCGTCGCGGCCGTCGAACCGCGGCGGCGTGTCCGTGTCCTCCGGCCAGCCGCACCAGAACCAGCAATCCAGGAACAGCGGCACCTGGGCCGCTTCGCGAACGTTCGGGGTCTTCCAGAAGAACTGGGCGGGCTTGCCGTAGAGCACGCCGCCCGGTTCGGCGTTGACGTACACCCAGCCGTTGATGCCATAGCTGCCCCAGGTCCCGACCGGCCGGCCCCCGCTCTGACCCACGATGCCCCAGGAGGTGAAGGCGTCGCCGCCCAACGGGAGCGTGCCGGTGGTGGGTGTGGGGTTGGCGATCTTCTGGGCCATCGGGCAGACCCGGAACTTGTGGTCCCGGTAGTAGTACTCGTACAGCACGTCGATCCAGCGGCCCGTCGTGGACGTGCGCTTCGGGAAGAAACCGTTGTTGTCGTCGGTGTACATGACCCAGATCGCACCCCACTGCTTGAGATTCGACTGGCACGCCACCCCCCGCGCCTGCAGGCGCACCCGCTGCAACGCCGGCATCAGGATCGACATCAGCAGCGCGATGATGGCAATGACCACCAGCAGCTCGATCAGGGTGAAGGCACGGGTCTGGTTGATGGTTGATGGCTGATGGTTGATGGCTGTACCGCCGGCGGCCAAGCCGCGGCTGCGCGTGTCGAGGGGGATCCTGGTCGGCGCCAGTTCTTTCTGTCGGCTCATAGGTCGCCTCAAATCAAACATCAACAATCTCTCATCCGCCGGTGGCGAGGGTGGTCTTGCCCGGATAGTGCTGGTCCAGCCACACCAGGTCCTCGTTGGGCGGATTGAACTTCTGCCCCTTGCCGAAGCCCAGGCGCTGGGCCTCGGTACGGCTCACGCAATAGGTGATCGTCCGCTTGTCGGCCCACTTCTTGCGCTCGGCGTGGCCGTCCATGAAACTGAAGGTGCAGGCGTCGCTGTGAAAGATACCCAGCGGGTCCCACATCGTGTTGTCGAAGGGGATGTACGACCACCCGGCGTGGTTGAAGTTGCCGGCGGAGCCGTCGTAGATCTCCTCGACGAACAGCATCTTGTTGGCCGGGTCCTTGAACGTGAAGAGCTTCTTGGGGTCGGACGCCTCGGTGGCCCGCAGATAGTCCGGCAGGGAATAGCTGCGGAAGATGAGGTAGGCGGGGGTATTGCCCAGGCTGGTGCCCTGGGTCCGACGGTTGTCGCCCGGGCAGTGATAGACGTCGACGTCCTTGAGGTAAGGATACAGGGCGCCCTCGCGCAGGCCGTTGTAGCGTTGTTCGAGCGTCACGTTGCCGCTGGCCATCCGCACGATGCTGCTGCCGGAGTAGTCCAGCGGCGGCATTACCCACGGCGGCACCCGGTTGACCGTGTCGTGCCGGGCCCAGCCGCCGACCATGGAGCCCCCGTTCTCGTCCGCGTACATCACGTACGCCTGCGCCAGCGACCGCTGGTTCGACAGGCACGAGACCCCGCGGGCCTGCTCCCGGGCGATCTTCAGGGCCGGCACCAGCACGGCCATGAGAATGGCAATGATCGCAATGACCACCAGCAGCTCGATCAGCGTGAACGCCTTTGTCCGTCTCATGACATGCCTTTCTCAGAAATCCTTCAACGGCTGCATCCATTTTGGCCAGTCCGTCGCTGTCGCGCCGCCGGCGCGAGTCCAGGGACCGGCCTGGTTGTAGGCTTTGTGCCATTTGAACGTCCACATCTCTTTGAGGCCGACCTTGCGGACGGACCAGTCGAGAAAGGCCATGTTGATGCCCCCGCCGTGCCGATCGATGCAGATCCGCCGCATGTGCTGCATGCCCTCCCACGGCTGATCTTCCAGAGGCGGCGGCGAGTCCGTATGGCGGGGAAAGATATTGAACCGCAGCGCATCCATGAACAGCGGGACATAACCCGCCTGCGGCACGTTCGGCGTTCTCCAATTGTTCACGGTCTCGAAATTCTCGTACACCGTCGTATACGAGGCCGGGGGGTTCTCCACCCAACCATTGATCCCGTAACTGCCCCAGTCTCCTTCCGGCGCATATCCCTGGCCGCGGAAGACGCCCCAGGCGGAGTTGACGTTCCATTGGCCGCCAATCTCCCCATTCGGGCTGATCAGGGGCTTCGTGGCGGTCGGACAGCAGCGAATCTTATGATCGTTCCGGTAATAGGACCGCAGGGCATTGGTCCAGTGGTTGGTATGCCCGCTGCCCACCCCGGCCTGGAACCGGCCGTTGTGCTCCGCGGTGTACATCGAGAAGAAGAGGGTCCACTGCTTGAGGTTGGCCCGGCAACCGATGGTTCGCGCCTGCTCCTTGACGCGCGACAAGGCCGGCATCAGAATCGACATCAGCAATGCGATGATCGCGATGACGACCAGCAGCTCGAGCAGCGTGAAAGCTGTCGCCTTGTGCCTTGGCCCGTGCCGCAAAATATCTTCCTCCCGGGTGTGACTTGCCGGCCGACGGCGGCGGCGGTTCAATACTCCTTGAACGGGCGCAGCCAGGCCGGCCAGTCGCTGGTCTGCATGCCGCCGGCTTTCGTCCAGGGACCGCTCTGATTGAAGGCTTTATGCCACTTGAGGGTCCACAACTCCTTGAGGCCCACCTTCCGCGCGGAATAGTCGAGGAAGAGGCAACCGGCAAATCCGTCGTGACGGTTGGCGCAATAGCGGCCCATCTGGGCGTTGTCGTTCCAGCGCTCGCCGTCAAAGGGCGGCGGCACGTCCGTGTGCAGCGGGACCCCGTTGTAGCGCAGCGCATCCATCCACAGCGGGACGTAACCGGCCCCGGCGACGTTCGGTCCCCGCCAGAAATTCGCGGCCGGGCGGCTGTGCGGCTCCGAGCCGCTGGGCGGATCGTTGCAGTAGGCGTTGATGCCATAGCTGCCCTTGATCCGTCGGGGCAGCCCGCTCAGCGAGTAGTACCCCCACGCGGTCGTGGAGCCGAGAAATGTGCCTTCCAGGCCGGTGGCGACCCCAGTCTCGTCGAACCAGGGCTTCGTCGCGTTGGGACAGGTGAGAATCTTGTCATCGCACTGGTGATACTGCCCCAGGACCTGGACGGCCCGCTGGTTGGTGATGGTGAATCCTTTCATGAACCGGCCGTTGTGGTCTTCGGCGTACATGGCGAACCAGATGCCCCACTGCTTGAGGTTGCTCAGACAGGCAACGGTCCGGGCCTGCTTACGCACCCGCTGCAGCGCGGGCATGAGGATCGACATCAGCAGCGCGATGATCGCGATCACCACGAGCAACTCAATGAGAGTAAACGCCTTGCGCTTGCTCATGACACGCACTCCTCAAACCGGAGACAATGGAATCATGGAAGGGTGGAATGATGGAACAATGGGGAGACAGGGGGCGCACCCTCCCGTCCCGAAGATCCCCATATTCCCATATTCCATCATTTTCTTCTTCTTACTTGCTGCCCCAGACGACCTGGGCGGACCAGATCAGGTCCTGATTGTCCGGCTGCTGCGGCGAGTTGGCCGTGGGCCGGGTCTGCTTGCCGAATTCGATGGTCCGCGGGTCTTCCCACTTGTGGTAGTCGGCGTGGCCGTCGGCGAACGACCAGTTGGTGCCCTCCCCGTGCCGCACCGGCGGCGGGTCCCACCACGACCAGTTGCCGCCGCGAATGACCCGCAGACTGCGGGTGGTAAAGCCGCCCAGGGCCGACATGCCCGTCCCGCCGTCATCGACCATCACCGCCCGAAAGGCGGGGTCCTTGATCTCCGGACGCGTCTTGAGCATCCGCATATCGGGACTCGTGCCGGTCCACCCCTTGCAGTTCATGGAGTCCATGATCGCATAGGTTCGCATGGATTCACTGCGGGCGCCGTAAGCGTCCGCCGTGCGCCTCTCGACGGTCGAGCACCGGTAGATATTCAAGGTGTTGAGGTACGGATACAGGGCCCCTTGCTCGATCGCCAGGATCTTCTGGGCCTTCGTCATGGCGGTATCCCAGTCCCTCTCGACCCACGGCTGCTCGTTGTAATGGGAATCGTTGAACGGCCGGCCGGCGCTGTACATGGCCGTGTACTCGCGGGTGTCCCCGTTGACGAGCCGCTCGCTGTTCTGGTCGATGTACATCAGCCAGGCCAGCGTAAGCTGCTTGAGGTTGCTCAGGCAGCCGGCCCGCTTGCCCTGCTCCTTGGCCCGGTTCAGGGCCGGCATCAGAATCGCCATCAGAATCGCAATCACGGCGATCACAACCAACAGCTCGATCAGCGTGAACCCCGGGGGATGGTTGATGGTCGATGGTTGATGGTCGATGGAAGTGCATCCGTTCGGACGGCTGGGACGAGGCACGCATCCGTCACCATCTCCTGGTCTGGTTCTGATCGGGGTCAACACGCTCAATCTCCTTATCTTATTGCATCATCGGAAAGATCCGAAATCAGAAATCCACCATCAACGATGCTTCGGCTCAGTACTCCTTGAACGGCCGAATCCATTGCGGCCAGTTCTCCGCCTGCACGCCGCCCGCCTTGGTCCACGGCCCGCGGGTGTTGAACTTCTTGTGCCATTTGAGGGTGTACAACTCCTTCAGACCCACCTTGCGGGCGGACCAGTCCATGAAGCCGGTGCTGACCGTCCCCTGATGGCGATTGATGCAGCAGCGCCCCATGTTGTTGCCGGACCAGGCGGCGAATTCACTGGCGGCCGGCGCCTGCGTTTCCAGCGGCCACAAGTCGAAGCGCAGGGCCTCGGTCCACCAGGGCGCGTTGCTGCTGCCCGGCTCGCCCGCGGTCTTCCAGCCGTTGGCGACGGGGACGCCGCCCTCATACGTGGTCGTGATGGCACTGGCCGGGATCAGGCAGTAGCCGTTGATGCCATAGCTGCCGGCGACGCCGTTGAGACCGAGCCGGTCGCCCGTGAAGATGCCCCAGGCGTTGTAGATGTTGAAACTCGCAATCATCTGGCCCGACGGAGTCTGGACCGGTTTCTGACCGGAGGGACACATCCAAGTCTGGTTGAGCTTCCAATCCCTGAGGTTGTCGTCCATGTAGCGCAGGAACCAGTAGCCCGGCGTCCCAGACTCGGAACTCCAGAACCGGCCGTTATTGGATTCGGTGAACATGGCCGCCTGCAGGTTCCACTGCTTTATGTTGCCCAGACACTTGACCTGTTTGCCCTGCTCCCGGACCTTGCGCAGGGCCGGCATGAGAATCGACATCAACAGCGCAATGATGGCAATTACCACCAGCAGCTCGATCAAAGTGAATCCACGTCGCTTAGTCATGTCCACACTCCTTCACCCAAGAGGAAAAGACCATCACTTGTTCCGGTCAAGATGCCCGAAGCCGCCATCTTGTTCCGCCGGTTTCTGCCCTTTTGCGCCGAGAGCGCACTTTCACTCACGTCCCGTATTATAATCGGCGCGGTTTGGCAATGCAAATCTAAAGCCCGCAAATCGCCCAGATCGCCCAAGAAAAAGCCCGATAACCCACCGCGGGCCCACCCGGGCTCGGCCCCTGGGCACCGATCCCTGGCTGGCGCATACAAAGTCTTGTGGTACCGAGAGTTAGGAGCAGTCAGGCCCTGGGCTCGTGGCCTGGTTCAAGAAACAGCTTTTTCGGGTAACAGAGAACGGGTGGCAGCGGCAAGCGCAGTCTTCGGAGCTTGCCGATGGTCTTGCTCCTCCGCCATCGGCAAGGCCTGCGCAAAGCCTCCGGCCTTGCCGCTGCCACCCACCCAGACTGTTACCCGGGTCTGAACCAGGCCCTGGGCTCGTGGGCCTGGTTCAAGACCGGGTAACAGATCCAGCATCTGATGGGTGGCACGCCCAAACCGGTTGGCTTGCCAAGCGGTTTGAGCATACGAAGAAACGCCTCGCGGCGTCACTGCAAACACGCCGACCGTCGCATGGGGACCACTCGGCCGATCGTACAATGTTACCCGATTCTGAACCAGGCCGGCTTTGGAATTACCGGGGTCAGGTCCATCCTCCGCAGTCACGTCGCCCGCCACATTCGCGGCGGGGCCGCTTTGCGGATTCATCTTCCTTTCCGCCATTCTCTTTTCTCTCATTCACATTTGGAACTCCTCATCTCGCTCCTGCGCGGAGGGGGGAATGTCACCTATGTCCATGGGAATACAGGGGAATGACGGGGCCGGACCGTATTTCCACAATGGAACGACGCCCTCCCGAGGGCAACACCACCAAAGACGCTCAACACACACCGGTGAGCATCTTTTGATAAACGTGACGCCTGCGACAAAAGTCTGCGAGTGCGGTCTCGATCCGCGTTCCTGGACCAGAAACAGGGGGCAGTTGGGCTAATCCCCGACTTTTGTCGCAGGCATCAAACGTGCGCATCTTTGGGAAAACGTGAGCATCTTTGGCCGGGGGTGAGCATCTTCGGGCAGGGGCCCCCATCTTGCGGCCTTCACCTACTTTCCCGCCGGGCGGGGGAGACCCTGCTGAATCGCGGCTCGTCCGGTTTTCGCGTACTTGCCGGATCGCGGAGACGATTGTGCATTTCCCAGGGGCCCTCAACCATGTCAAAGAGCTGCTCGTGAACCGTTTGGCCCCGATCGCGAGAGAGAACGTATTTGTGCTTCTTGTTGCGAACCGCGATGCCACCCATCCCATCGCGGAAGCGCGGTCTCGTCGGCTTCCGGCACGGTTCTCAACCGCTCTGGTTGTTCCCTGCATCCAGGCCGTAGAACCGCACGGCGTTGTCGTGGAACAGCTTGCGCCGGGCGGTCTCGGGCCGGGCGGCGACCACGGCCTGGAGGCGCTGGACCCAATCCCGCAACGACATGCCGCGCAGGCACACCGGCCAGTCGCTGGCGAAGACCACCCGGTCCGGTCCGAAGGCGTCGAGGCAGTGGTTGACGATCGGGGCCAGATCCTCGGCCGGCAACGGGGTTTCCGGGACGCGGGACACGATGCCGGAGATCTTGCAAATGATATTGCTCTGGGCGCCCAACCGGGCGATGTCCCGCTTCCACTGCTCGGCGGGGTGCTGGGCCGGTCGGGGCGGGGTGCGGCCGGTCGGGAAGAACGCGACCGGGTCGGCATTGCCACAGTGATCCAGGACGAACCGCGTGTCGGGACAGCGATCGACCACTTGGGCCGCCTCGGCCAAGGCGGAGGGCGGCACATTGATGTCGAACCGCAGTCCCAACTCGCCCAGCCGCCGCAGGTTCCGGATCACCTGTTCGTCGCTCATCCGTTTGACGGGAAGGCTCCCGCGGAAGCCCTTGACATAAGGATTGTCCCTATATTGCGCAGCATACTCCATAAAATCATCGTCGGCGGGCGAGCCGGCCAGCACCGCGGCACGCGTCACAGTGTCGCCCCGCCGGCACAGATCAAGCACATATTCCGCCTCGCGCTGCCGCTGGTCCACCGGGACGGCGACTTCCATATAGACCGCCTGAACGATGTTCAGACCCGCGCTCGCCTGCTCGTAGTCCTTCGGCGTGAAGCTCCGGTCCAGCGGCGGCCGCAGCCACGTCAGCCTGATCCTGCTCAGGTCCCACAGATGCTGGTGTGTGTCCACGATCGGGAGGGCTCCGGCTGCCTCCAGGCCTGCCTGGGACCCGAGACAGGTCCGACGCCCGGGAGACACCAGGGCGCCGGTCACGGCGATTTGGGACACTCGCTTCAGGAAACGGCGGCGGCTCATCGTAATCATCGAGTTCTCCTTACAGATTGCTTGCCCCATGGTACCCGCCAGGGTCGGCGAACGCCAGAGGTACCGGTCTGGGTGGAGTCGGGACTTGCCGCGACCCGGGTGCGGACGCGAAAGGAGTCACGCCGGGGCGGTCCCGGGGGAGATTCGGTTCGAGGTTGGCAAAGATCGGGGGGTTCGGTATGATGACCTGCCCCGGAGGGTGAAAGATCCGATAATGGTTCATGAAGGATGGTTGGCGTACTATGGGTGAACAGGACAAAATGCCGGGGTCGCGGCCCGCCGAGCGGATTCGGTTCGGGGAGCCGCGACGCTACCTGGTCAATATCGATTCGATCTCGACGAGCCAGCTTTTCGCCGACTGCGTGATCGTGGGCGCGGGGATCGCCGGTCTGCGGGCCGCCCTGGAGGCCGCCGGCCATCGCAACGTGGTCGTCGTCTGCAAGGGGAGTCTGGAAGACAGCAACACCTGGAAGGCCCAGGGGGGTATCGCTTCCGTGCTCCGCCCGGACGACTCGTTCGAAGCGCACGTCGCGGATACCCTGCGGACAGGCTGCGGGCTGTGCGAGACCCAGACGGTCGAGCAGGTGGTCCGCCAGGGGCCGGAGCTGGTCCGGCAGTTGCAGGACTGGGGGGCAGGTTTCGACCGGGTCAACGGCGCGATCGACACGACCCTCGAAGGCGGCCATTCCCACGCCCGCGTGATCCACGCCCACGGCGACGAGACCGGACGGGCCATCGCCGAGACGCTGATCAGCCAGGTCAAGAGCCGGCCGAGCATCCGCGTCATCGAGAACTTCTTCACGATCGACCTGCTGACGGACCAAGACCATCGGTGCGTGGGCATCATCGGCCGGTGCAAGAATCGCGGCCTGCAGATCATCTGGGCCGCCAGCACGATCCTCGCCACCGGCGGCGACGGTCAACTGTACCGCGAGACCACGAATCCGCCGGTCGCCACCGCCGACGGGCTGGCCATGGCCTACCGGGCCGGCGCGGTCCTGCGCGACCTGGAGTTCGTGCAGTTTCACCCGACGACGCTCTACGTCGCCGGCGCCTCGCGGGCGCTGATCACGGAGACCCTGCGCGGAGAGGGCGCCCATCTGCTCGATGTCAAGGGCCGGCGGTTCATGAAGGAATACCACGAGTCCGGCGAGCTGGCCCCGCGGGACGTCGTCAGCCGGGCCATTCTCGCCCAGATGCGCAAGACCGAATCGACCCACGTCTACCTCGACGTGCGGCATCTGGACAAGGAGTACTTCGCCAAGCGGTTCCCGCTGATCAGCGACCTGTGCGAGAGCTTCGATATCGACGTCAGCCACGACCTGATCCCGGTCCGGCCCAGCGCCCACTACATGATCGGCGGCGTCAAGACCGACGCCCTGGCCCGGACGAACATCGAGAACCTGTACGCCTGCGGCGAGGTCGCCTCGACCGGCCTGCACGGCGCCAACCGGCTGGGCAGCAACTCCCTGCTGGAAGGCCTGGTGTTCGGCAAGCTCGCGGGCCAGGCGGTGATCCAGCGCGAGCCGATGGATGTCGCGTCGCTCAAGCATCCGGTGATCCAGTACGAGGTCCCGCAGTCGGACCGCAGCCGGCTGGATACGGCGGATGTCCGCAACTCGCTGCGCTCGCTGATGTGGCGCAACGTCGGGATCACGCGCAAGGCCCAGATGTTGGCGGAGGCCCAGGAGATCATCCGGTTCTGGCACCGGTACGTGATGGACAAGATCTTCGACACGCCGGAAGGCTGGGAGTGCCAGAACATGCTGACGGCCGCGCTGCTGATGGCCCACGCAGCGGGCCTGCGCGACGAAAGCCGCGGCGTCCACTACCGCCTGGACCACCCGCAGACCGACGACCAGAAGTTCCAGAAGCACTTCGAGGTCGTGCGCGCCGAGTGAGGGCGCAGGAGTCGATCGGTCCGATCCGTCCGATCAACCCCGCTGCAGCAGCGCCAGCAGCCACATCGTGTAGCCGACCATCGGCGTCCAGTACTCGGAGACGTTGTAGAGGCCGTCGCCGAGGAAGGGCCGGTCGTCCGCGGTGCCGCCCAGGCCGTTCATGACCGCCCCGGGCAGACGCGGCGTCGGCGGATAGAACTCGTTGCCGTTGATGAACGGCGGCGGATGGTTGTGGCCGACGCCGTCCACCGTGCTGGCGTAGAACGGGTTGCAGCCGAGGATCCAATCGAGCTGGCGCTGTGCCACGGCACGCAGGGCGGGCTCATTGAGGACCTTCGCCGCCCGGATCAGTCCGACGCCCGCGGAGGCGAGGTTCGCGTTGATGCCCACCCACCAGTTGCTACCCGGTTGCATGAAATACCGATACCAGTAGTCGCCGATCCGGCGGTTACCGCCGGGGTCGGTTTGCGTGAAGAAGCCGTACGGGACGATGCCGAAGCTGTTGCGCCGCGCCAGGGCGGCCAGGTAATCCGTGGTGTAGAGCCGAATGGCCCGGCGCCAGCGGTCGCCCTCGGGGTGGTCGGGGAACAGCTCGACGAGGTCGCACAGGCCGAACAGGTGCCAGCAGCCTTGCCAGATGTCGCGGTGCGGCTGGGAATCCGTGGCGGTGCGGCGGTAGAAGCCGCGGACGGGATCGTTCGGGTCCAGCGGCTCGACGACCTGGAGTTGCGCCAGTCGGGCGGCCGCGGCGATCGCGTGATCCTGGTACTTCTGCTGCCCCGTGCTCCTGTACAGCTCGACCGCCGCCGCCAGGGCGGCGCCCAGATTCTCGGCCGTGCTCTCCGGCCAACGCTGGGCGCACCAGTCATAGCAGCGCTGCGCCGCCGCCAGGCATTGGTCGGCGTAGGGCCGGTCGCTTTCTTTCATCACGCGCGCCGTCAGCGCCTGGGCGATGATGAACTTGTACTGGCCCAGGCCGTCCAGCGGCTTGGTCTGGATGACCCGGTCGTCCTTGTTGCCGACGATGGTGATCTTGCTGCGGGAGCGGCCCCGCGCCGGATCGAGGGTGTTGGGCTCGCCCCCTTCGGGGCCGATGACGTTGTCCGTCCAGCGGTTGCCGTCGCCGTGCCGCAGGGCGTCGCCGCCGACGTGGCTCATCACGTAGCCGGCCGGCTCCTGCATGTTGAGGAAGTACCGGTTGCCCCAGCGCAGCTCCTCGATGATCCGCCGGCGCAGCGGCTCGTCGCTGGTCAGCTCATACACTTGCGCCAGGCCGATCATGCCATGGATGGTGGCGCCCATCCACTTGCGCAGGTCGGAGGCATCGTGCCAACCGCCGGTGGTGTCCTGGTGCTTGCCATTGTCGAGCCGGACCGCGTCGTCGCAATGGCAGGGTGTGAAGTACCCGGTTTCGCTCGGCCCGCACCGCTGCAGGGCGAAGTAGCCGACGATGGCCCCAATCGCCTCGTCGTACACCGTGGGCGAGATCCGAAACGGCCAGGAGCGCGACGGCCCCGCCTGGATGCAGTACGTGCCGGGCTCGGTGACTGAACTGAAATCGCCGACGAGAAAGCTGCCGAAATCGCCCTCCGACGCCACCAGCGGGCCCGAGAACACGACCTTGGCATCGCGGGCCCGGACCACCTCGAACCGCGCCGGACCCGGCGCCTTGAGCACGCACCTCTTCGCGGCCCCCGGCGCAAAGCCGATCTGGTTGGCCGTCACATCGACCCGCCAGTCGCGCGGAAACGTCTGGCCGAAAACCGGACCGCTCGCGCAGCAGAGCACCAGCAGCAGGGAACAAGACAGTTTGTGCATAGCCGTCATCCTCCCGGCGGGTCGTTCCGGCCGGAACACCGGAGTCCGCCGTACCGTATAATATACATTGCCGTTCGTACCGCCGGCGCAGTGTAGGAGCCCTCCCGCGGCACGTCAAGCCGAATCGGCAGGCCCACCGCAGGTATGCGCGACTATCTCTTGTGGAGGGCAGCAGGCCGAAGGGTGGCAGCGGCAAGGCCGTAGGCTCTGCGCAGGCCTTGCCGATGGCGGAGGGACTCAACCATCGGCAAGCTCCGGAGACTCCGCTTGCCGCTGCCACCCATTACGGAACTGGGTTCTCACACACCCTCTAAGTGGCACCCAGGGGCCGGATGTGGTAGAATGGCGGCAGTCTACGATCGATCGTGAATAGTAAATCTTAAATCCCCAGGGCGGTTTGGGCGGTCGCTCTGCTTCGCGCGACGAGGCAGGGAGGAAAGTCCGAGCAGGACAGGGTGCGGTGGTGGCTAACGGCCACCGGGAACCGGTTCTCCGCCGGGCGGCCTTCCGCCGGCGGGGTCCGGCGACCCCAGGGAAAGTGCCACAGAAAACACACAGCCGATGGCCCTTTCGGGGGCACAGGCAAAGGTGAAATGGTGCGGTAAGAGCGCACCGCGGCGGCGGTGACGTCGCCGGCAGGGTAAACCCCACCGCCTGCAAGACCAAGCAGCCGGTCCCCCGCCCTATTTCGCCAGAATCCTTCTGGCGAAATTGGCGAAATAGGGCGGGGGCACCTGGCCCGGGTGCGAGCGGCCACGGCCGCTCGGCCGGCGGGTAGGTCGCTTCCCGCAAATCCCGACGCGCAGCGGCGCTGCCGGGTGGGAGAGCCAGTCGGCAACGGCTGGTCCAGAGAAATGATCGCCACCTGCCGCAAGGCGGGAACAGAACTCGGCTTACAGAGCCGCCCTTGGGATTTATGATTTGCGAGCAGTACCGCAATCCGACCAACGCGCGGTACTTCTTCCGCCGGCTCCTGTGGGCCAATCTGCTCTCCGGCGGCCACGCCACCTACGGCGGCCTGCGGACCTACGAGCCCTACGACGGCGGCCCGGCCCGCGGCGTGCAGGGCTACTACACCGCCAACCGGCGCGGCACGCTCGCCCAGGGGGCCCACGATTATATCCATATCCACGCGTTCTTCCGGGACACCGGCCTGACCCTCGTCGGCATGGAACCGCGCGACGACCTCGTGGGCGGCAACCCCTTCCAGGCCAAATGCCTCCACAAGGACGGCGTCTACATCGTCTACGCGGCCAACCCGCAGGGCAGCAAGCCCGATACGGACAGTCCCCGGGTGGAGAAACCGGAGGTGACCATTCAACTGCCGGAGGGCTCCTATGCCGTCCGTTGGTACAACCCCCGGATGGGAACGTGGGAGAAAGAGCGGACCGTCTCAGGGCCAGGTGCCCGCAAGCTGGACGCCCCCGAGGGGGAGCGGGTGGCCTACGCCGACTGGGTCATCCTGATCCGGGAGAAACGATAGAGTATCCTTCTCCGGCGGTGGGCCGGGGTGGGCCGGGACACCCGCGCAGGAACGGTCATGCACCCATTGCCTTGTCACGGCCGCAGACGCTCTTTACTTCGCGGCATCTTGCGTGTACTCTGGGGCCGCTTGCCGTGGCACGGGCGTCGCGCCCGTAGAGGCAGGGCCGGGATGGTTCTGCGCCTCTTGGGCAAAATGGGGACCGCCAACGCGAAACGAGGCGGTGGGGACCCCCACCCCTGCTACGGGCCCAATGTCCCTTTTCATGGGAGGTTCCATCATGGTCAACCATCGTTTCCGAACCAGCCTGATCCTCTTCGTCGCGGGCGCCGTCGGACTGCTTTCATCCCTGGCGCAGGGCGCCTGGAAGCCGGCGGAAGGTCCCTTGATGACGCGGTGGGCCAAAGACGTGTCGCCCGAGAACGTGCATCCGGAGTATCCCCGGCCGCAGATGGTCCGCCCGGACTGGCTCAACCTCAACGGGCTGTGGGACTACGCCATTGCACCCAAGAACGCCGCCCGGCCGGAGAGCTTCGATGGCCAGATCCTGGTGCCCTTCCCCATCGAGTCGGCCCTTTCCGGCGTGATGAAGCCAGTCGGACCGGACAACCGCCTCTGGTACCGCCGCACCTTCACGGTGCCCGGGAAATGGAACCTCACCGCCGAGAAGAAACGCCTGCTGCTGCACTTCGGGGCCGTGGACTGGGACGCCACCGTCTGGGTCAACGGCAAGGAGGTGGGCAACCACCAAGGCGGCTACGACCCGTTCACCTTCGACATTACCGACGCGCTGAAGGACAGCGGCGCCCAGGAGATCGTCGTCTCCGTCTGGGACCCGACCAACACCAGCACCCAGCCGCGCGGCAAGCAGGTCCTCAAGCCCAGCGGCATCTGGTACACCGCCGTCACCGGCATCTGGCAGACCGTCTGGATCGAGCCGATGGCCTCCGCGTGCATCGACGCGCTGAAGATCACGCCGGACTTTGATAAGGCAGCGGTGACCGTGGAAGTCCCGGCAGTCCTGGGCTCCGGCAAAGCCACGGTCAAGATGGAGATCCTCGACGGCAAGAAGGTCATTCAGGCGGGCGAGATCACGATCGAGGGCGGCAGTGGCTCCATGAGGCCGAGCCTCTCGTTGAGGGTGCCCAACGCGAAGCCCTGGACCCCCGACTCGCCTTTCCTTTACGACCTGCGGCTTGCACTGCTCCAGGACGGCAAGGTCGTTGACGAGGTCCGCAGCTACTTCGGCATGCGGAAGATCTCGTTGGACAAGGACGAGAATGGCATTCTGCGGCTGTTCCTCAATAACAAGCCGCTGTTCCAGTATGGGCCGCTGGATCAGGGGTGGTGGCCGGATGGGCTGTATACGGCGCCGACGGATGCGGCGCTGCGGTACGACATCGAGGTGACCAAGCAGCTCGGCATGAATATGGCCCGCAAGCACGTCAAGGTCGAGCCGGCCCGGTGGTACTACTGGTGCGACAAGCTGGGCCTGTTGGTCTGGCAGGACATGCCCAGCGGCGACAGATACATCGGCCGCAACGATCCTGACATCAAGCGGACCCCGGAGTCGGCGCAGCAATTCGAGCTGGAGCTGACCCGCATGATCGAGGCGTTCTACAACCATCCGTCCATCGTGATGTGGGTGCCGTTCAACGAGGGCTGGGGCCAGTACGACACAGCGCGGATCGCGGACCTGGTCAAGAAGCTCGACCCGACGCGGCTCGTGAACAGCGCCAGCGGCTGGACGGATCGCGGCGTCGGGGACGTCATGGACATCCACAGTTACCCCGGCCCGGCGGTGCCGCGGCTCGAAGAGAAGCGGGCCGTCGTGCTCGGCGAGTTCGGCGGCCTAGGCCTGCCCCTGCCCGGCCACACCTGGCAGGCCGAGAAGAACTGGGGCTACCGCAGCTTCACCACCGCCGAAGAGCTGACCGACGCCTACCTGGGCCTGATCCGCAAGCTCCACCCGATGACCGGCGCCCAGGGCCTGGCCGCGGCGGTCTACACGCAGACGACCGACGTCGAAATCGAGGTCAACGGCCTGATGACCTACGACCGCGCGGTCATCAAGATGGATGCCGAGGCGATCACCGCCGCGAACCGGTCGCTCTATACTCCGCCGGCGCCGCGAAAGGCCGAGGGCGACAAGCTGATCCCGCCCGCCACGCCGCTGGTGGCGTGCGACCCGTACTTCAGCGTCTGGTCCCCCGCGGACAAGCTGACGGACGAGGACACCGTCCACTGGACCGGCAAGCCGCACCGGCTCACCAGCCTGGTCCGCATCGACGGCAAGACCTACCGCATCATGGGCGCCAGCCCGGCGACCGTGCCGGCGCTGGAGCAAAAGAGCCTGACGGTCCTGCCCACCCGCACGATCTACACCTTCGAGGGCGCGGGCATCGCCCTGATGCTGACGTTTATGACAGCGGCCCTGCCGGAAGATATCGACATTCTCTCGCGGCCCGTGACGTACCTTACGTGGGAGTTCAAGGCGACGGACCGCAGAGAACATCAGGTGTCTCTCTACTTCGATGCCTCCGCCGAACTGACCGTCAATGATTCGAGACAACAACAAGTCGTGTGGTCGCCGGAGCAGGCAGGCGATCTCAGTGTTCTCAAGGTCGGCTCCAAGGACCAGCCGATCCTCGCCAGGCGGGGCGACGACATCCGGATCGACTGGGGCTACCTCTACATCGCCGCGTCCGTCTCGAACGTCCGCCGGGCCGCGAACTACCCGCGGGGCTCGCTGCACCAGTACTTTGTCAAAGAAGGGTTGGAGATGACCCTGCTAGAGCACCCGGCGCCCCCTGCGAACGCGGACACCATTGCCAGTGCCTTTGTCGTCCAGGTGGGCGCCGTGGGCTCCAAGCCGGTCTCGCGCTGGCTGGTGCTGGCTTATGACGACCTCTACTCAATCCAATACATGCAGAAGAACCTGCGGCCCTACTGGCGGCGCAACGGCTGGGAGGCCGCCGACTTGCTCCAGGCCGCGGCGAAGGACTACACATCCCTGGTGAAGCGCTGCGCCGCGTTCGACAAGGAGCTGATGGCGGACCTGACCAGGGCCGGCGGCGAGAAATACGCCAACCTGGCGGCTCTGGCGTATCGCCAGTGCTTCGCGGCGGGCAAGTTCGTCGCCGACGACAACGGCCAGCCCCTGCAGTTCTGCAAGGAGAACCACTCCAACGGCTGCATCGGCACCTCGGACGTGTTCTATCCGATGGCACCGCAGTTTCTGCTCTTCGGGCCGTCGTTGGCCAAGTCCTTCCTGGTGCCCTTCATGAACTACGCGGCCTCCGAGCGGTGGAAGTTCCCCTTCGCGCCGCACGATCTCGGCCAGTACCCGCACGCCAACGGCCAGCGCTACGGCGGCGGCGAGCACAGCGAACAGAACCAGATGCCGGTCGAGGAGTCGGGCAACCTGCTGATTCTCATGGCCGCGGTCGCCCAGATGGAGGGCCACGCCGACTTCGCCGGCCTGTACTGGCCGCAACTGGAGAAGTGGGCCGAGTACCTCAAGGACAAGGGCTACGATCCGGAGAACCAGCTCTGCACCGATGACTTCGCCGGCCACCTGGCCCACAACGTCAACCTCAGTGTCAAAGCCATCTGCGGCCTGGGCTCTTTCGCCAAGCTGTGTGAGATGCGCGGCGACAAGGACAAGGCCCGGGAGTATTCCCAGCTTGCGAAGGAATTCGCCGCCCGTTGGGTGAAAGAGGCCGCGGATAGTCCCGGTGTCGCGGGCATCCTGCCCGCGGATCGAGGGCGGGACGCCCTCGACACGAAGAAAGGCGGGCGGGACGGCCGCGCTGCGAAGAGACGCGGGCGGGACGCCCGCGACACGCAAGGGCAAGGGGTCCCCAACGCAGAATACCGCGTTGGGGAGCCCCAGGGTGCCCTCGCCACAGCTCATTACCGGTTGGCCTTCGACAAGCCGGGCACGTGGAGCCAGAAGTACAATCTCGTCTGGGATCGCATCCTGGGTCTGAACCTGTTCCCGGCCGAGGTGGCCCGCACGGAGATGGACTTCTACAAGAAGGCGCAGAACAAGTACGGCCTGCCGCTGGACAACCGCTCGCTCTACACGAAGCTCGACTGGATCCTCTGGACCGCGACGCTGACGCAGAACCGGGCGGATTTCGAGGCCCTGGTCGAGCCGGTGTACCTGTTCCTCAACGAGACGCCCGACCGCTCGCCGATGACGGACTGGTACTTCACGCACGACGCCCGCAAGCGCGGCTTCACCGCCCGCCCGGTGGTCGGCGGCGTGTTCCTCCAGATGCTCTACGATAGGGCCGTCTGGAAGAAGTACGCCGGTCGGGACCGGACGAAGGCCGCCGACTGGGCCCCGATGCCCCAGGCCCCGGCCCTTGTGACGGTGGTCCCCACGGCCCGCAAGAGCGCAGCCACCTGGAGCTACACCACGACCCGGCCCGGGCCGCGGTGGTTCCAGCCGGACTTCAACGCCGCCAACTGGAAACAGGGCGAAAGCGGCTTCGGCACCCACGGAACGCCCGGCGCGGTCGTCCGCACCGTCTGGAACACGTCCGACATCTGGCTCCGCCGCACGTTCACGCTGGAAGACCGCGCGGTGGCGTCCGGTGGGGCAAGCCCCACCCTACAGTTGTCCATCCACCACGACGAGGACGTGGAGGTGTACCTCAATGGCGTGCTCGCCGCCTCGGCCACCGGCTACACCACACAATACGAGCCGCTGCCGATCAACGCCGAGGCCCGCGCCGCCCTCAAGCCGGGCGCGAACGTCATCGCCCTCCACTGCCGCCAAACCGGCGGCGGCCAATACATCGATGCCGGCCTGGTGCAGGTGAAGCAGTAAGAGAGTGTGAAGTTTGAAGTGTAAAGTGGGGATGCGGTTCCGCGTGACTTCAAACTTGAAACTTCACACTTGAAACTCTCTTCTTATGCTCTTACGAGCACACTACGAACGAGCGCTTCCGAAAAGGAAGGTAATGTGGCACAGCAATCGATGACGCGCCGGAAGTTCTTGCACGTTTCCACTGCGGGGGTGTCGGTCTTGGCCGCCGGCTCCTTGTTGAGGCAGAGCGAGGCCGGAGCCGTCTCGGCGGAAGGACTCTCCGTCCCGGCCTATCTGCGGGATCACAAGGAGCTTTATCGGAAGGACCCGCGCCAGGCGGCCCGCGAGTGGTTCAAGGACGCCAAGTTCGGCCTGTTCATGCATTACGGGCTTTACAGCCTGCTCGGCCGGGGCGAGTGGGTCATGCTGCGGGAACGTATCCCCATCGCCGAGTATGAGAAACTCCAGGACCAGTTCACCGCGAAGGACTTCGATGTCGATTTCATCACGGACCTGGCACTGGAAGCCGGGATGAAATATGTCAACCTGACGGCCCGCCATCACGATGGCTTCTGCCTGTTCGAAACGAAGCAGCACAGTTACCACAGCTTGGCCGCCCCCGCCCGGCGCGACATCATCGGCGACCTGGCCCAGGCCTGCAATCGCAAGGGCCTGGGGCTGTTCCTCTACTACTCCTATGCGGCCGACTGGTGGCACCCGTACTTCTACGCGCGCGAAGCCGGCTGG
Source organism: Planctomycetota bacterium (assembly GCA_016872975.1). Taxonomy (GTDB): domain Bacteria; phylum Planctomycetota; class Phycisphaerae; order Sedimentisphaerales; family Anaerobacaceae; genus PLanc-01. Next base: position 152 of record VGYL01000015.1, on the reverse strand, counting down.
GCCAACGCCCGGCCCGCCTACCCAGAGCCGCCGGCGCAGTACAAATGGCGCAAGGACGAGGACTTCCGGATCTACGTCGATTACGTGCACGCCCAGTTGCGCGAGCTGCTGACTCGCTACGGCCCGATCGCCGGCATCTGGTTCGACCCGGT